>JAJRXN010000151.1 GCA_024276295.1 Acidobacteriota bacterium | reverse complement strand
TGGGGCTGGAACGACGGCGTGGTGTTCCTGGCGATCCTCGGCAGCGAGAACGGCACGTCGTTCATCGACGTCAGCGATCCCGCGAATCCGGTCGAGGTCGGCTACATCTCCGGCCCCAACTCGTCGTGGCGCGACATCAAGACGTACGGACAGTACGCCTACATCGTCACCGAGGGCTCCGGGGCCGGCGAAGGGCTGCAGATCGTCGATCTCACCGATCCGCTTTCGCCCGTCCTGGCCGCCACGTACACCGCCACGTTCACGATGGCTCACAACGTCTGGATCGACGAGCCGGCGGGCCTGCTGTACGCGATCGGGACCGACAACGGCGTGCGGATCCTCGACATCGCCGCCGATCCGGTCAACCCGGTCGAGGTCGGCGCGTGGACGGACCGCTTCGTGCACGACGCCTACGCCGCCGACGGACGGGCGTTCTTTGCCGAGATCAACGACGGCATCCACGAGATCCTCGATGCGACCGATCCGGCCGGCCTGCAGGTGCTGTCCACGTGGTCGACGCCGGGAGGCTCGCCGCACAACTCGTTCGCCAATCGCGACCAGTCACTGACGGTGACGACGGACGAGGTGACCGGCGGCATCGCGAACGTCTACGACACGTCGAGCCTGACGGGCGAGATCCGGAGACTCGGCGGCTATGACCCCGACCCGACGACGATCGTCCACAACGTCCTGATCGACGACGAGGACGACGCCGTGGTCGCCATCTCGCACTACGGCATCGGCGTGCACCTCGTCGACATCCACCGTCCGTCGGCTCCTCTGCAGCTCGGGTTCTTCGACACGTTCGGCGGTGGAGACACGGGCTTCATCGGCTGCTGGGGGGTCTATCCGTACGATCCCCGCGGCCTGATCTACGCCAGCGACATCAGCAGCGGCCTGTTCGTGCTCCAGTACGCCCCGACGGGCGGCAACGTCTCCGGTGTCGTGCGCGACCTGTCCACGGGGACACCGATCGCCGGCGCGACGGTAACGGTGCTCGCCGACGGAACGCGTACGGCGACCGGAGCCGACGGCGTGTTCGCCGTCTACGCACCGGCGGGCGAGATCCTGCTGCGCGTCACCGCCGCCGGGTACGGCTCGCGGATCGTCGAGGCGGGGACCCTCTCCCTCGGCGGGCGTCTCGACGCCGATGTCGACCTGGCGGCACTTCCCGTGGCGTCCGTCGCCGGCTCGGTGCTGCGCGACGATGACGGCACTCCGGTCTCCGGAGCCACGGTCGAAGTCCCGGCGCGGGGCGTCTCGACGACGACCGATGCCGCAGGGGCGTTCGTCCTGTCGGACGTCGCCGTCGGCGGACACGTGGTCACGGCCCGGGCGTTCGGCTTCTCCGATGGCGAGACGCGGGTCCTCGTCGATGGCGGCGGGGCGAACGACGTCGTGATCCGGCTCGCGCCGGCCGCGTTCGTCGACGACGTCGAGGCGGATCTCGGCTGGGCGCTCGGCGTCCCGGCCGACGGGGCGACGTCCGGACAGTGGGTCCGCGTCGATCCGAACGGGACCGCGGGCGGCACGATCCAGCCCGAGGACGACCACACGCCGGAACCCGGGATCGTCGCCTTCATCACCGGCCAGCAGTCCCCGGGCCAGTCCAGCGAGGCCAACGACGTCGATGGGGGCGTGACCACGCTGCTCGGACCGCCGCTGGCCGCGGCGTCGCTCGGGGCGGCGCAGATCCGCTACCACCGGTGGGTGGCCGTCGACGGGGGGTTCATCTCCGGAGGCGGGGCGCTGCGCGTCGAGCTGTCCAGCGACGACGGCGCGAGCTGGGTCGAGGTCGAGCGAGTCTCCGACCATGAGAACCGCTGGACACCGCGCCGCGTCGACGTCGGCAGCCTGACGCCGCTGAGCGACACGCTGCGCGTGAGGTTCGTCGCCGAACCGGCGGGGCCGTACGGCTTTCGCGTGCTCGAGTGCGGGGTCGACGACGTCGAGCTGGTGCGCGCATGTCGCGCGCGCTTCAACGCGGCTCAGCCCGACGCGGACGGCGACGGCGAGGTCGACCCGTGCGATGCCTGTCCCGCCGACCCGCTCGACGACGCCGACGCCGACGGAGTCTGCGGCGACGCGGACAACGCTCCGTTCACGGCCAATGCCGACCAGGCGGATGGCGACGGCGACGGCGTCGGCGACGCGGCCGATCTGTGCCCCGGAACCGCCGACCCCGCCCAGCGCGATCTCGACCGGGACGGCCTCGGCGACGCGTGCGATGACGATCTCGACGGCGACGGCCTCGCCGACGCCGACGATCCGGACCGCGACGACGACGGCATCCCCGATGTGGACGACCTGTGTCCGTCGGTGCCCGACGCGCGGCAGCTCGACGACGACATCGATGGCCAGGGCAACGCCTGCGATGCCGACGATCTGCTCGTGTCCGGGGTGCGCCTGCCGGCGGCTTCGCGCCTCGAATGGGAGCCCGAGTCCGGCGTGACGGGCTACAACGTCTACCGTGGCGATCTCGGTGCGCCGGAACTGCTGCACTTGGCGGGCTGTCTGCGGCGCGGCCTGACGACGACATACGCCACCGACGCGGACGTTCCGACGCCGGGCGACGGGTTCTTCTATCTGCTCACGACCTCGTCCGGCGGTGGCGAAGGAAGCCTCGGGCGCCGGTCCGACGGCAGCGAGCGGCAGGTCGACAGCGGCTGCCCGTAGCCCGCGCCACATCGGGCCGGCATGCCGCCCGGAACCGGCAATCAGAGATTCTGGCGCTCGAAGATCCGCATCGAGGCGAGCAGTGGCAGCACGACCCACGCCGCCAGACCGACAAGACCGAACAGGGTCGCGAGAGCCAGCGACCCGGTCATCTTGACCAGCGTGGCGCCGGCCGGGCCGAACAGGTGCGGGCCTCCCACCGCGAGCAGCGAGAGCACCCGCGTCGTGTCGATCGGGTTTCCGAGCAGACCGCCGAGCAGCAGCACCTCGAGCACGCGGTCGGCGAAGACCAGCGTCGCCCCGAGCATCAGCAGCCCGTAGACGAGTTCGTAGAAGACCCACACGCCCAGCGCCACGCCCAGCGCGACCTGACGGCGCCGACCGATCAGCGCGATCAGCATCGAGAGGCCCGTGAACACGGTGGCCAGCAGGCAGGAATACAGGACGACCAGCAGGTAGTCGGCCGCACCCTGCACGCCGATCACCAGCGAGATGACGACGCCCGGGAGACCGAAGCCGAGCAGCGAGGCGCTGAGCACCGTCAGCAGCAGGCCGAGGAACTTGCCCAGCAGCAGCCGCGAACGGGAGATCGGCTGGGTGACGAGCAGCTCGAGATACTCCGGCGCGGAGAGGAAGCTGAACACCCCCAGCAGGAGCGCGAGCAGCGGAATCAGGAACGCGCCGAGGTTGACGATGCTCGCGGCGGTGCGCGTGAAGTCCTGGAAGCCGGCATAGCCGGAGGTGACCATGCCGAACCAGGCGATCGCCAGCGTCAGCACGGCGAACAGCCCGGCGAAGAACACGACCCACCGGTTCCTGCGGTGCAGCGTGAACTCCTGCCAGCAGATCGTCCCCAGCGCCGTGCTCACATCGCCTCCTCTTCGCTGGTGTGGGCGCCGGCGACCTTCAGCATGCCGAGCGGCGCCGGCCGTCCTTCGACGACCACCGGGAACCCGGCCCCCGGCCGGTGGGCCAGAACGCGGAACTCGACGGTCTCCCCCGTGGGAGGAACAGTGACCGCCCCGGCATCATCGTATCCCCTGATCGAGAGGTGGAGCGGCCGTTCGAGCCCCTCGCCGCGCAGCTTCCACAGCAGCAGGTCGTCCTTGCGGGCGCTGACCACGTCCGGCGTCATCCGGTCCGGCCCGAGCACGATCTCCACCGTGCGATCCGGCCGGCCGCGCACCCGGCGATAGCCCGTCCAGTCGGTCAGGAGTTCGTCGTCGTGCTGGCGGGCCTGCTCGGCATCGGGCCGGTGGTGAAAGGCCACGACGCCGGAGTCCATCACGGTGGGCAGGTGGCTCGTCAGCAGGAAGGTCATCTCCTCCGCCGGATACAGGCCGCCCTTCTCGGCGTAGTCGGCGAAGTAGATCCGCGCCGGCATCCTGCCGCTCCGGGCCCGTTCCTGCTCGAGCTGGCGCAGCAGGCAGGCCGGAGAATCGAACGGCACGAAGCGACCATCCTGGATGTAGCCGCACGCCTGACCCGGCCGGTCGATGATCATGCCGCACGCGGAACAGCCGTCGACACCGGCCGTGATCCGCGGCTCGTCCAGCCCGCGGCAGCCGAAGAGCGCCACGGCGACGAGCACCAGTCCGGCGCCGAACCGCTGCTTCCAGCTCACGCGACGTCCCCCTCGATCCCGAAGTGCTCCGAAAGCAGGGCGTTCCAGTCCGGCGGCTCGGTATGGAACTCGGTGATGTCCCCGCCCGCGCGCTCGATCGCCCGGATCACGTCCAATCGCTGTTCCGGGCGGGCCCGGAACGACATCTGCGCTCCGTTGCGCCGCGTATCGATCGCGCCGGCCTCGACGGCCGCCTGCTCGATCGCCGCGCTGGACTCCCGGAGCACGACGCGGACCGTCGTCTGTCCGGTGACTGCCGCATCGAACGCCGCGACCGTATCCACGCGGATCAGCTCGCCCTCGGCGATCACCGCGACGCGATCGGCGAGCTGCAGCGCGTTCTGGGCGATGTGCGACGCGAACAGGATCGTCGTGCCGCGCTGCTTGAGATCGCCGAGCATGCGACGGAACACGCGCAGCCCGCGGGCGTCGAGATTCAGCGTCGGCTCGTCGAGGACGAACAGCGGAACCTCGCTCAGGAACGCCACCGCCAGCCCGAGGCGCTGGAGCATTCCGCCCGAGAACTCGCGCACGAAACGGTCCGCGTGCTGGGACAGCGCGAACTGTTCGAGAACCTCGTCCACGCGGCTCAGGCTGACATCCTTGAGGCGCGCAAACAGCGCCACGATCTCTCTCGCGGTGAGCAGATCGGGCATCGTCACGCGCTGCGGCACGTAGGACAGCAGGCGCTTGACGTGCCGCGGCCTGCGCCAGACGTCATGGCCGCCGACGAGAATCCGTCCACCACTCGGCCGGTGCAGCCCGACGATCGCGCGCAGGATCGTCGTCTTCCCGCCGCCGTTCGGACCGAGCAGCGCGAACGTCTCGCCTTCCGACACCTCCAGGTCGATCGGACGGACGGCCTGCACCTTGCCATACCGCTTCTCGAATCGCTCGAGCCGAACCATCGCCGACACGGACGTGCTCACACGCCTGTCCCCGCTGACCGCCTCCGCCGCGAGCGGGCCGTCGCCCTGGAAGCGTAGACCAGGATCCCGTACGGCAACAGGGTCAGCAGCAGGTATGCCCCGGCAGCCCACGCCGACGGCCCGCCCGTCATGGTCTCCGCCCGCTCCCACGGCA
>JAJRXN010000150.1 GCA_024276295.1 Acidobacteriota bacterium | reverse complement strand
GCCGGAGACCAGCACGGGATAGCGGTCGCGGGCGACGTGTGCGCACTGTCGCACCAGCCGGCCCATTGCGGGGCTCGATCCCACCAGCCCACCCCGGGAAGCCCAGCGCTGGGGAAGGACACACACGCGATCGTCCCCTCCAGGGCCGGGCAGCGGTTCGACCGGGTATCGTCCCTCGGCCGTCATCGCGCGGAGAACGCCTTCTCCGAGGGCCGCGGTGAGAAGTCCGATCTCGGTTTCGGGAAGGCGGTCCGCCACGGCACGGGCCACGGCGAGGACGAGAGCCTGCCAGCCGGGCAGGTCGGCGGGAGGAAACGACAGGAGCCGGGCGATCTCGTGCAGCGGAGGGCCCCGCTCGACGAGCCGCCGCCACGGACCCAGGAAACGACTGGTCAGCTCGGTCGGGCCGGCGCCGGGATGGAGCGCCTTGAGGTCCTCGTGCCACGCGCGCTCGATTCTCGCGCACAGACCGGCATCCGCGAGCACCCCGGCCCATTTCCGGCTGTCGTCCTGGGGTCCATCTGCCATGCGTGCTCGTGCGGCCTCCAAGGTCCGGCTGCCGCCGGCGCCCTGCGGGGCGCGCCAGTTCAGTGCCGGAAGTGTCGCCGGCCGGTCAGCACCATCGCGAGGCCGTGCTCGTCGGCCGCCGCGATCACCTCCTCGTCGCGGATGCTCCCGCCGGGCTGGATCACGGCGGTGATCCCGGCCGCGGCGGCCTCGTCGATTCCGTCGCGGAACGGGAAGAACGCGTCGGAGGCCATCACGGCTCCCTGCGCGCGCTCGCCCGCCTTCTGCGCGGCCAGCCGGACCGAATCGACGCGGCTCATCTGTCCCGCGCCGACGCCGACCAGCATCTCGTCCCGCGTGAAGACGATCGCGTTCGACTTGACGTGCCGGCACATCCTCCAGCCGAAGCGCAGGTCGCGCAGCTCCTCGGCCGTCGGCCGGCGCTTCGTCGGCACGGTCAGTTCGTCGAGGGGATCGTCGACGTCCCAGTCCTGGACCAGCAGCCCGCCCGAGATCCTCCGCAGGTCGAATCCCGGCCGGCCGGTCTCCCCGGCGCCGCCGAGCTGCATCAGGCGCAGCTTCTTCTTGCGGGCCAGCACCTGGCGCGCCGCGGCGGAATAGTCGGGGGCGATCACCGCCTCGAGGAACATCGCCGCCAGTTCGTGCGCCGCCTCTTCCTCGACGACGCGGTTGAAGGCCACGATTCCGCCGAACGCGCTGACCGGATCGCCTTCGCGCGCCCGGCGGAACGCCTCGGCGCTGTTCGCTCCGGTGGCGGCACCGCACGGGTTGAGGTGCTTGACCACCACCGCCCCGCAGCCGTCGATCGACAGCACCGCGCCGAGCGCGGCGTCGAGATCGAGCAGGTTGTTGAACGACAGTTCCCTGCCCTGGAGCTTGACCGCGCTGGCCAGCGTGGGCTGGTTGCCCTGCATTTCTCCGTAGAAGGCGGCGCGCTGGTGCGGGTTCTCGCCGTAGCGCAGCTCCTGGACCTTCTGGAACTCCAGCGCCAGCTTCTGCGGGAACGGCGAGTCGGCCGCCCGGCGCGTCCCGTCGGGCTCGAGCTGCGAGAGGTACGAGTAGATCGCCGAGTCGTACGAGGCGGTGTGCCGGAACGCCTTGCAAGCCAGAAGCAGCCGCCGCTGCCGGTCGAGTCCGCCGTGCTCGAGGATCTCGGCGAGGACCGCGCCGTAGTCGCGCGGATCGACCACCACGCCGACGCTGTCGAAATTCTTCGCCGCCGCCCGGACCATCGTCGGACCGCCGATGTCGATCATCTCGACGATCTCCTGCAGCCCGATGTCCTCCATCCGCGCCGTCTGCTCGAACGGGTAGAGGTTGACGACCACGAGGTCGATCAGCGGGGCGCCGAAGTTCTCGATGTCCTCGATGTGCTTGCCGTTGCCGCGTACCGCGAGGATGCCGGCGTGGATCAGCGGGTGCAGCGTCTTGACGCGCCCGTCGAGCATCTCGGGAAAGCCGGTCACCTCTGCGATGCGGCGGATCGCGATCCCGGAGTCCCGCAGCAGGCGTCCCGTGCCGCCGGTGGAGAGGATCTCGATGCCGGCATCGGCCAGCCCCTGGGCGAACTCGACGATGCCGTCCTTGTCGTAGACCGAGATCAGCGCCCGGCGGACCGGCGTCGTCGCGTCGCCGCCCTGTTCCTGCGTCATCGTGCCCTCTCTTCCCGCCGGACGCTGGCCGTGGCGTCCGCCCGCCCGAACGGTTCGGCGGAATCCTCGACCGGCGCGCCCTGCATGTCTCCGTGGGCGCGGTGCCATGCGTACAGCCACGCTCGCGCCGTCGCGGTCACCGCGAGAGACAGCTCGAGGGAGGCCGCCGCGAACGCCACCGACCGGTCGTCGAAGTCCCCGGGGAGCCGGTCGCGCCCGGGTGGATGATAGCTTGCCAGGATCGCCGCGTAGTCGCGCCGCGCGCTTTCGGCCACGCTGCGCCCGAAACCGCGCACGTCGTCCCGGGCCAGCCGCGGATCGGCGAACCCTCCGAACGTGATCCGGATCCTGTCCTGGCGCGACTCGATGAACCGTGCGAAATCGCCATAGAAACCGGCTTCCCGTGGATCGTCCGGGCCGACATTGAGCGCGAACGCCAGGTCGCCGGTCAGGCGCGCGATCCGCCCGAACTGGGCCACGACCTCCCGCATCGGCTGCTGCTCGTCGAGGGCCCGGACGGCCGCCGCGATCGCTTCCTCGAGTCGCAGGTCGGCATCGCCCGGGTCGAGAGCGTGGTAGGCGGGGCCGAGCTGCTCGACCCCGTCCAGCGCCCCACGGTACAGCGAGCGGGCGTGACGCGACATCTGGCGTTCGAGGGCGTCCGGCATCAGCGTCATCGCGCGGCGCACGATCAGCGCGCGGGTGGCGGGGGAGAACGCGGGCGTCTCCGGCGCGGCTCCGGCCAGAGCCGCGAGCAGGACGAGGACGAGCGGAACACGGCGGACGGACAACGCGCTTCTCCGGAGCCGGCATCCTACAGCACGCCGGCCCGGATCTCCCGCGAGCCGGCCGACTCTGGCCGCCGGCCGCCGGGACCGCCATATTCCGCCGGGAGGGGTCGTTTCCTCCGCGACCCCGCCGAGAGGAGATCGTCCATGGGCCAGTCCCCCGATGCGACCGATCGACCGTCCCGCGACGACGCCCGGCTGCGCGCGCTCTCGACCTCGCTGCGCTTCGTCGAGGCGGTCCGGCGCGAAGGCACGCGGCTGTCGCGGCGTCTGCGCGCGGGACAGGGCGAGCAGGTGCGGGGCGATCTCGAGGCGCTGATCGAGGGGTTGCGCTCGCTGGGCGAACTGCTGGCCGAACTCGACGGGGCGGCCGGGGGACGCAGCGCCGAGGATCGCGGCCTGGTGGCCCGGGTCCTGCGCGACCTCGCGGCTCTCATGGCGCGCGGCGACTGGCTCGGCGTGGCCGAGCGGATCGACGGCGTGCTGATGCCCGCCGCCCCGCGCTGGCAGCATCTGGTCGCCGCCCGGCTCGAGGCGGCCTGCGCCGCCCGCCCCGAACCGGCCACCGGCGACTCGTAGCGGCTTGGGCCGTTTTTCAGCGCACGGCCGCGCGGCCCGCGGCGAGCCCGGCGGCGACGAGTCCGGCCGCCGCCGCCCCGGCGAGGAGCGCCAGGCTGGCGGCCTCGTCGAGACCGCGACCGAGCATGAACGTGCCGAGACCTCCCAGCGGCGTTCCCTCGAGCCACGACAGGGCCAGCGTGCGCACGAGGTCCAGGCTCCAGATCGCGAGAGCGGCGCCGGCAGCGCCGAGAATCGCCCCGGAGAGCAGCACCGGGGCCAGCACGAACGAGGCCGGCGCGCCGACCAGTCGCATCAGCGCCACCTCGTCACGCTTGTCGTCGAGGGCCAGCCGGACGACGGCGCCGATCGTCGTCAGTCCGGCCAGCAGCAGGACCAGCGAGCCGGCGGCGGTCGACCAGCGCAGCGCCGAGGCGAGCCGTGCCAGCGTGTCGATCCACTCCCGGTCGAGCCGCACCGAATCGACCGCGGGATGGGCGCCGATCTGGCGGGCCAGGGCGCGGGCCGTCGTCGGATCGGGAGACGCGGGGACCAGTCGCAGCGAGCGCGGCAGCGGGTTCTCGCCGAGCAGCCCGTCGATGTCTGCGAGATCGGGAAAGAGCCGGCGGAACTCCATCAGGGCCCGCTCGCGGCTGATCCGCTCGACCCGACGGATCGAGGGGTCCGCCTCGAGCGTCCGGGCCAGCTCCTCGATCTCGTCGTCCGGCGCCTCGTCCCGCAGGTAGACCTCGATCGAAGCCTGCGAGGCCCAGTGGGCCAGCAGCGCCTCGACACCGCGTCCGGCCAGCACGAAGGCGGCCAGCAGGAAGATCGCCACCGCCATCGCCACGATCGCGAGCAGGGACGCGGCGGGACTCCGCGCCAGGTCCGACAGGGCCGCGCGGACGACCTCGAAGGTGAACCGCAGCACCTTCATGCCGCGACTCCCGGACCGACCAGGCGGCCGGCCCGCAGTGCGAGCACGCGCGCTCCGGAACGCTCGATCAGTTCGCGGTCGTGGGTCGCGAGCAGGACGGTCGTGCCGCGGGCGTGGATCTCGTGCAGCAGGCCGAGAATCTCCAGCGAGCGCTCGGCATCGAGGTTGCCGGTCGGCTCGTCGGCGAGCAGGAGCCGCGGCTCCGCCGCCAGCGCCCGGGCGATCGCCACGCGCTGCTGCTCGCCGCCGGACAGCTCGGCCGGCCAGGCGCCGGCGCGATGTCCGAGGCCGACCCACTCGAGCACGCGGCGCGTCCGCTCGCGCCGCCGGTCGGCCGGCCAGGCCAGCGCCCGGAGGACGAACGAGACGTTCTCGGCGACCGTCCTGCGGGGCAGCAGGCGGAAGTCCTGGAACACGATGCCGATCCGGCGCCGCAGGTGGGGGATCTGCCGGAAGGGCAGCCGGCCGACGTCCAGCCCGGCGACGATCACCCGGCCCCTTGTCGGCGCGATCTCGCGATAGGGCAGCTGGAGCAGCGTCGTCTTGCCGGCACCCGATGGTCCGGTGACGACGACGAACTCCCCCGGCGGGACGTGGAACGACACGTCGTCGAGGGCCGGTTCGCTGTGCCGGTAGCGCTTGGTGACGCGGTCGAAGACGATCACGCGCGGATGATAGCGTGCCGCCGCGGCCGGTCACGCATGGAAACGCGGGTCGCCGTTGCCGTCCGGGGCTTCTTCCCGTTCCCGGCGCTCGAGATCGGCGTACTGCCGTGCCCGGCGCCGGAAGGCGACGGCGGAGGCGGCGAGGGCGAGCATTCCGATCAGCGCCGGCGCCAGCCCGGCCGCGACGACGATCGGGAGGATCCGGTAGCGCCACCGCAGGCTGCGGCGCCAGGCGTGCCAGGTCTGCGCCGGAGAGCGGCCGTAGGCCGCCGTGAAGGCGCGGTCGAAGTCGAGTCCGTTCCGGAGGGCCTCGATCAGCCGCCGCGGCGAGGCGGGCGGTGCGTTCCGCTCGGCGAAGGACAGCATCGAGAGCACCTGGGCGTAGGCCGCCGCGGCCTGGCCCCCCGTGGCCGGCCAGCGGCGGTCGAGCGCGTCGAGCGGGATCGGTGCCGAGAGCAGCTCGGTGCGGGCCAGCGTCAGCGCGTCGCGCCATGAGACGTCGCGCTCGGCGAGCATCGCCAGCCCTTCGGAGTACCAGCGGGGTACCCTCCGGCCGGCCGGCAGGCTGCCGGCGAGGATCAGGTGGGCCGCCTCGTGGGCCAGCAGGCCCTCGAGCCCTTCGTGCGGATACCGCGGCGTACGGTCCGCGTAGAGCACGATCCGGCTCGCCGACGTGTCGGCCCAGCCTCCGACCCACGGACGGGGCGGTTCGAGGGCGTCGGGCTGGTGAGCATCGGGCGGGGGGACCGCGGCGGCGACCAGGATCTCGATCTCCGCCGGCGGCGGGAGGAACAGCCGTCGGGCGGCCCGGGCGACGATCGCCGGCGCCTTCGCCGCGAGGGCCTGCGCCCGGGCCTCGAGCGCCGGCGTGGTCGCCACGACCCGCACGTGCGCGGCCGGAGTCGGCGGTGCGTCCGCCCGGGCCGCCGCGGGCAGACCCGCCGGCGCGGCGGCGAGGGCGGCCGGCAGGACCAGGGTGCGGACGGCGCGCCTCACGGCAGGTCTCCGAGCAGTTCCCGGAGGCGCCGTCGCACCGCGACCGCGTCGAGCCGGCCTCCGGCGCGCTTCATCACCTGTCCGACGAGGAACTCGAGCACCCCGGGCCTGCCGGCGCGGAATGTCCGCGCCTGCGCCGGATGCGCCTCGAGGACCTCCCGGCAGAGCCGGTCGAGATCTTCCGGCCCGCGGTCTCCCGTCCGGGGGGACAGCCGGTCGAGCAGGTCGTCGAGCCGGCCCTCGCCGCGGACGGCCGCTTCGAACGCGGCCCGAAGCGCGGGGCCGGGGACGGACGCTTCGGCGAGCCGGCGGACCAGCCGCGCCGCGGCGGCCGCGGGGACCGGGGGCACGCCCGAGGGCCCCGCGACCCGCCGGCCGTCGTTGAGCAGCCAGCGCGCCGCCGCCGCGGCCGGGGCGCCGGCGCCGACCAGCGCCTCGAAGTACGCCGCGAGGTCCGGGTGCGCGGCGAGCAGGCGCGCCGCCTCGACCGGGACGCCCCGTTCGGCCTGCCAGCGCGCGATGCGGCGGGCGGGAGGCTCGGGGAGGTCCTCTCCGGCGGCGCGCAGCAGCTCGTCGTCGAGGATCAGCGGCGGCATGTCCGGCTCCGGGAAATAGCGGTACTCGGCCGGGCCCTCCTTCCCGCGCATCGCGAACGTCCGGCCCGCCCTCTCGTCCCAGCCCCTCGTCTGCCGGGCCCGTCCCGCGGAGGGCCCTTCCGCGGCGAGGCGGGCCGCCTCGTGTTCGACGGCGCGCCGCAGCGCCCGCAGCGAGTTGAGGTTCTTGATCTCGACCCGCCTGTCCGGCCGGCCTGCGACCGAGACGTTCGCATCGCAGCGCAGCGAGCCTCGCTCCATCCGGGCATCCGAGACGCCGGTGGCCAGCAGGATGGTGCGCAGCCGCTCGACCGTCCGCCGAGCCTGCTCGGCCGAGCGCAGGCAGGGGAGGGTGACGATCTCGACCAGCGGAACGCCGGCCCGGTTGAAGTCCAGCAGGCTGTCGGTCGAGCCCGGGTCGCGGGGGTGGACCGAACGCGCGGCGTCTTCCTCGACGTGGATCCGCTCGATCGCCACCTCGAGCGGCTCGCCGGCGTCGTCCTCGATCACGATCGCGCCGCCGTGTGCCAGGGGCTCGTCGTGCTGCGTGATCTGGTACCCCTTCGGCAGGTCCGGATAGAAGTACGCCTTGCGGCACCAGGCCGAGCGCCGTTCGATCCGGGCCCCGACGGCCAGGGCCAGGCGCGCCGCCAGGCGCACCGCCTCGCGGTTCGGTACCGGGAGCGCCCCCGGCAGCCCGAAGCAGACCGGGCAGATCCGTGTGTTCGGAGGCTCCGGCCCGTCGGCCGGGCAGGGGCAGAACAGCTGGCTGCGGGTCGCAAGACGCGCGTGGATCTCGAGGCCGACCACGACGCCGGGAAAGAGGGCGTCCGAAGTCGGCGCTTGCCGGAATCCGCGGCGGCTGACTACCATGCGGTGTCCCCGGTGCGTTCCCTTCCGAACCGTCCGGCGGCCCGAGAGAGGTCAGCGATGAAGTCCAGGATTGTGCACCTTCCCGCCCCGGCCGTGATGGTCGCCCTGCTCCTGTCCATGCTCTCCCCCGTGCTGGCCCAGCAGCGGATTCCGCTGTCCGAGCTGGGGTGGGACGACGAGATCCCGTTCAGCGTACGCCACGCGGTGGAACTCGCCGTCAAGGAGCACGTCAAGGAGATCACGAAGGAAAAGAACGACGCCGGCAAGCAGTTCATCCACCCCTATTTCAGCAACTACGTCGAGATCCGCGACGGCCGGCCGGTGACCTGGGTAACGCTGCAGCGCTGTCTTGCCGACCGGATGGTCACCGAGCGGATGGAGTACGTCTTCGAGAAGGACGCCCGGGGGGAGTACGTCCTCGCCGAGGAGCGCAAGGTCAACGAGACCGACTCGTCGCTGCCCCTCAAGATCGAGAAGCTCGAGATGGCGCGGCCGATCAGGCCGTTCACGTTCGAGCACGACCGGCTGCAGCTCGAGATGACCTCGGGGACGTACCTGACGCGCTATGTCGGCGACAAGCCGGTGGCGCTGGTGATCGCCGGCGCGGGCCGCGTGAAGCTCGCGCCGCCCGACGAATACCAGCAGCAGTTCTTCGAGCGCTACCTCGACGCGCCCGCGCTCGACGAGGGGATCGTCGGCGTCGAGATCGACTTCCACCACCTGGACCGGCAGTTCCTCGACCTGATCGGCTGGACCGCGCCGGAAGGGCGGCTCGGGACGTTCGAGATCTCGAAGGGGGATGTCGGAGGCGTTCCGCAGAAGCTGGTCGAGCGCTACCGCGATCTGACCGAGGACGCCGATCAGCAGGCCTGGACGCCCCAAGGCTACGGCCAGCTCCAGCTTCCGCAGTACGAGGGCGGGTTCTCGCTCGGCTTCGAACTCGAGGATGGTCGCCGGATCGCGTATTCGTACTCGCCGACCGAGCCGAAGGAGATCGCGATCGTCACGATCGAGAAGGGCCTCTCGCTGCGCAAGGTGACGCGTGAGAGCACGCGCCTCGTCGCCATCTACCCGGCGCCGGAGACCCGCGCGCTGCCGATCGCCGAGCAGGATCGCCGCGAGGATCTGCGGTTCGTGCTGGCCAACGCGATCAACGCGCGGTTCGACATCGACGGCGACAAGTTCATCGCGACGATGACGCTCGACGTGCGGGTCACCGAGCCGACCGATTCGCTGCTGTTCTCGATCGGGGGCAACCCGACGGTGCGGTTCATCCGCGACCTCGAGACGGACGAGCAGCTTCCGTTCGTGCCGTACAAGAACCCGCTGGCCGAGATCTACGGCTTCGGCGAGCGGACCAATACCTACCGCGTCGTGTTCCCCTCGATGCTGCGCCCGGGCCAGTTGCTGCGGATCGAGCTGTCGTACGACAGCCCCAAGATGGTCTACAAGTTCGACGAGGGCTTCTGGCGCATCTCCCGCATGGGATTGCTTCCGTTCTCCCGCGGTCTCGGGGATCCCGCGATGATGTCGTTCGTGCTGCGCACGAAGGACATCTACCAGCACATCTCGTTCGGGGAACTCGAGCGCGAGGAGGTCACCGACGACTACCGCTACACGGAGTGGCGTGCGCCGCGCGGAGTGAACTTTCCGACGATGATCGTCGGCCAGTTCTACGACCCGATCACGGCCAAGGTCGACGGCGTGACGATCGAGGGCTACGCCACCCGCGTCCGCAACAGCCAGCTCAGTGCGCTGGCGGTGCCGAAGAAGGGGATGACCAAGGAGGTCGAAAAGGCCCGCAGCGCGATCGAGGGCTACCACATGATGTGGGGCGTGCACTACCCGTTCCGCAAGCTGCGGGTGGTCAGCGTGCCGTTCCAGGGCTACGCCCAGTCACCGACCTCGATCCTGTACATGGACGAGAACCTGCTGCTGCCCGAGGGACTGCTCGGGCAGTACGTCGACCCGCGCAAGCTGGCCAGCATCACCGCCCACGAGGCGGCCCACCAGTGGTGGGGCGGACTGGTGACCAACAACAACTTCTTCAACTACTGGTTCGTCGAGTCGCTGGCCGACCTGAGTGCCGCCCTGTATCTCGAGAACGTCAAGCCGGGGAGCATCGAGGTCGCGATCAACGACTGGCGCGACGCCACGCTGCGGACCGATGAGATCTGCTCGATCAAGGACGACACGCTCTACGCCGGAGAGTTCCGCAAGTACCGCGCCACCTGGCTGCGCTACACCAAGGGGCCCTACGTGCTGATGATGCTCGGCGAGCACTTCGGATACGACAAGCTGTACGCCTACATGCGGCGTCTGCTCGAACTGCACTCGGGCGACCTGATCACCACCGATGACCTGCGGCAGGTCGCCGAGTACGCGTTCGGCAGGGACGTCGACGGCAGGCGGGTTCCGATCCAGCTCGACTGGTACTGGCGGCAGTGGATCCGCGAGAACGGCATCCCGACGATCAGCTACGAGATCAGCTCGCCGCGGCGCGAGGGGGACACGTGGGTCGTCGACTACCACTTCAAGCAGAAGGTGATGCGCGGCAAGAAGGAGCTGCCCGGCAAGGTCTTCCGGCTCGTCGTGCCGCTGACCGTCGAACTGCCCGGCGGGACGTCCCAAGTATACAAGATCTGGATGAAGGAGGCCGAGCTGACCGGCCGCCTGGAACTGGACGTCAAGCCCCGGAGGACCCCCGAGGTCGACCCCGAGAACAGGATGCTGTTCCGGCGCGAGCAGCTCTAGGGCTGCGCGGTACGGGCGGATCGTGAGCCGTCCGCGGATCGCGCTCGTCGAGGACGAGGCCGACATCGCCGACGTGCTGCAGTACCACCTGCGGCGCGAGGGCTTCGAGGTCGACGCCTGGGACCGTGGCGACACGGCCCTCGCCGCGATCCGTGCGGCGCCGCCCGACCTGGTCGTGCTCGATCTGATGCTCCCGGGCGTCGACGGACTCGAGATCTGCCGGCTGCTCCGCCGCGCCGACGAGACGGCCGGCGTTCCGATCGTGATGCTCACCGCGCGGGGCGAGGAGGCCGACCGGATCGCCGGTCTCGAGCTGGGAGCCGACGACTACATCGTCAAGCCGTTCAGCCCGCGGGAGGTCGTCCTGAGGATCCGGGCCGTCCTTCGCCGGCGGGCCGCCGCCGGCGCGGCGCGGTACGGGCAGGCCGTGCTCGAATCCGGGGCGATCCGCCTGCTGCGGCACGAGCATCGCGCGCAGATCTCCGGCGAGGAGATCCACCTGACGGCGACCGAGTTCCGGCTGCTCGAGTTCCTGATGCTCGGACGCGACCAGGTCCGGACCCGCGAGGCGCTGCTGACCGAGGTGTGGGGCTACGCCGAGGGGGTGGACAGCCGGACCGTCGACACCCACGTGCGGCGCCTGCGACGCAAGCTCGGGGGCGAAGCCGACCGGATCGAGACCGTGGTCGGCATCGGCTATCGCTTCCGCGACTGATGACGGCCCTCCCGCCACGGCCCGCCACGTTGTGACGATCGTGTGACATGCGGCCTTCCGGGGCTCCGGAAGGCGGCATTCCGTGATCCGCCCGGTGACAATGAGCCGGCCTGGTCGCCCGGATGCTCCGGATGGCGATGTGACCGAAGGCCGGGAGGAACGGGATGACGATCGGAAGACTCGCGCAGTTCGCGGCGCCGGCCGGCATGGTGCTCGCCCTCGCGGGAACCTCGCTGCTGGCCCAGGCCATCGAGGTCGACGACAAGATCCCGGTGTACGAGGCCGGCGCCAGCGTCGCCGGCAGTCTCAACTCCGTCGGTTCCGACACGATGAACAACCTGATGACCCTGTGGGCCGAGGGATTCCGGAAGATCCACCCCAGCGTGAAGGTCCAGATCGAGGGGAAGGGTTCCTCCACCGCGCCGCCGTCGCTGATCGCCGGCACCGCGCAGCTCGGCCCGATGAGCCGCCGGATGAAGGCGACCGAACTCGATGCCTTCGAAAAGCGGTTCGGCTACAAGCCGCTCGAGATCCGCGTCGCCGTCGACGCCCTGGCGGTCTACGTCAACAAGGACAACCCGATCGACCGGCTGACGATCGAGCAGCTCGACGCGATCTTCTCGCGGACCCGCAAGTGCGGCGCGACCCGTCCGATCGACTCCTGGGGGCAGCTCGGCGCGACCGGCACCTGGGCTGCCAAGCCGATCAGCATCTACGGCCGCAACAGCGCGTCGGGGACGTACGGCTACTTCAAGAAGCACGCGCTGTGCAAGGGGGATTTCCGCGACGCGGTCAAGGAGCAGCCCGGGTCGGCGTCGGTCGTCCAGGGCGTGACCGAGGACAAGTTCGGCATCGGCTACTCCGGTGTCGGCTACCGCACGTCGGGCGTCAAGGCGATCGCGCTGTCGAAGGACGGCCGCGAGTTCTTCGGTGTCGAGCCGGCTTCGGTCTACTCCGGCAAGTACCCGCTGGCGCGGTTCCTGTACATCTACGTCAACCGCGCGCCGAACCGCCCGCTCGATCCGCTGACGCGGGAGTTCCTGCGCTGGGTGCTGTCCCGCCAGGGTCAGGTGGAGGTGGTCAAGGACGGCTACCTGCCGCTGCACGCCGGGCTCGCGGCCCGGGAACTTCGCAAGCTCGACTGACGACCCGCGGAAGGGTGCGTCGGAGTCCGACCGATGGCGATCGCTGGAACGACAGGTGGGTCCCGCTCCCGCCCGCCGGATGTCCGGCGGATCCGGGAGCGGACCTCGCGCTCGCGGCTGATGGCCGACCGCCTCGGTCGCTGGGGCGTGGCCGCCGGCGGCGCCGGCATCATCGCCGCGATCCTCGGCATCCTGCTGTTCATCCTGGTCGAGGTCTGGCCGCTGTTCGGTGGGGCGCGGGTGACTCCGGTCGCCCCGCTGGTCGACCCGCGCATCGACCCGGTGGCGCTCGTCGTCGATGAGTACCGGGCGTTCGCCATCAGCCTCGATCGGCACGGGCGCGTCGCCGTGATCGATCTCGAGCGCGGCATCGTGCAGGACGGGCGGCAGCCGATCGCGGGCAGCGGGGACGACGGTCCGGCGGAGCCGGCGATCACCGCCCTAGCGCCGTCGTCCGGCCGGCCGGTGCTGGCGGCGGGGCGCGCCGACGGGTCGGTCGTCGTCCGCACGGTCGGCTTCGACGTCACGTTCGACGCCGAGGGGAAGCGGCAGGTTCATCCCCGGCTGTCCGAGCCGACCGTGCTGCGGGCGGGCGAGGAGACGGGAGCGGTCACGCGCCTCGCGGCGACCGCCAGCAGTTCGGGAGACGAGCTGGCGATCATCGCCATGTTCGAGGACGGGTCGCTGCACGTGTTCCACACGACGCGCGAGGAGAACGACTTCACCGGCGAGGTGGAGACCTCGGTCGAGGACCGCGCGCTCGCAGCGCCCGCCGGGACCGTCGACGCGCTGGCGGTCAGTGCCCGCGCCGACCGGATGCTGGTGGCGACGGGTGACGGAAGGCTGCTGCTCTACGAGGCCGGGGCCGACGGGCCGTCGTCGGTCAGCGAGCCCGGTCCGCCGGTCGGCGCGCTGGCGTGGCTCGTCGGCGAGCGCGCCGCGGTCGTCGGTCGCGCCAGCGGCGCGATCGAGATCTGGTTTCCGATCCGTCGCGAAGGGGAGTCCCGGGCGCGGCTCGAGCACGTCCGCGACCTGCCGGCGCACGATGCGCCGATCGCCGGCATCGCGCCCTCGCTGCGCAACAAGGGCTTCGCCGTGCTCGATCGCGACGGCGGTGTCGGGCTGTATCACTCGACGTCGCGCCGCAAGCTGTGGTCCGACCGGCTCGATCTGCCCGCCCCCGGCGGGACGCTGGTTCTCGCGCCCCGTGCCAACGGCCTGCTGGTCGGGGCCGCCGGCACGATCGCCCGGTTCGACGTCGACAACCCGCATCCCGAGGTCAGCCTGCGATCGCTGTTCGGCAGGGTCTGGTACGAGGGCTACGACGGCCCGGCCTGGGTCTGGCAGTCGACCGGCGGCACCGACGACGCCGAACCGAAGCTCAGCCTGACGCCGCTGCTGGCCGGCACGCTCAAGGGCACGTTCTATTCGCTGTTTCTGGCGATCCCGATCGGGGTCCTCGGTGCGATGTACGCCTCGCAGTTCATGCACCCGCGGCTGCGCAACGTCGTCAAGCCGATGGTCGAGATCATGGCGGCGCTGCCGAGCGTCGTGCTCGGTTTCCTCGCCGGACTGTGGCTGGCCCCGATCGCCCAGCGAGTGTTTCCCGGGATGATGCTGACGCTGCTCACGATTCCGCTGGCGATCGTCGTCACCGGCGCCCTGTGGTCACGGCTGCCGGCCAGGCAGCGCGAACGGTTTCCCGACGGCTTCGAGGTCCTGCCGTGGGGGCTGGCGATCGCGCTGGCGATCGGCGTCTCGCTCAGGTTGTCGCCGGTCGTCGAGAAGCTGGTCTTCGACGGGTCGTTCACAGGCTGGCTGCACGCGGCGACGGGCATGCCGTACGACCAGCGCAACGCGGTGATCGTCGGCATCGCGATGGGCTTCGCGGTGATTCCGATCATCTTCTCGGTCTCGGAGGACGCGTTTTCCAACGTTCCGCGCAGCCTCGTCTCCGGTTCGCTCGCCCTCGGGGCGACGCGCTGGCAGACGGTGGTCCGCGTCGTGCTGCCGACGGCCAGTCCCGGGATCTTCTCGGCGGTGATGATCGGCTTCGGCCGGGCGATCGGCGAGACGATGATCGTGCTGATGGCGACCGGCAACACGCCGATCATGAGCTGGTTTCCGTTCAACGGCTTCCGCACGCTGTCCGCCAACATCGCGGTCGAGATCCCCGAGGCACCCTACGGCGGCACGCTGTACCGCACGCTGTTCCTCTCGGCGCTGCTGCTGTTCGCGCTGACGTTCGTGATCAACACCGTGGCCGAGGTGGTGCGCCAGCGGCTGCGGCGCCGCTTCGCGAACATCTGATGACCGGGCGACGGAGGACTCGATGACCAAGCGGACGGGCAACACCGGTTCCGGCGCGGTGCTGACATGGCTCTGCGGCGGGGCCCTCGCGCTCAACCTGGTCCTCGTCGCCGGGCTGATGGCGGTGCTGCTCGTCCACGGCGCGGGGTACTTCTGGCAGAAGCCGCTGGTGCAGGTCGAAACGCGCGATGGCTCGGTCCATCTCGGCGAGCCGGCCGGCGACGAGCCGGTTCCGGGGCCGGACGGGTCGATCGCGACCTCCACCGGGCGACGGATCCGGCTCAAGGTCGGCAACCGCGACGTGACGGGACGCGATTTCGTCTGGATCGACGAGAGCGACATCGTCCGCCGCGAGCGGCCGGTCGACGCCTGGCAGCTCGAGCGGCTCGAGTGGGGCAACTTCTACGGGTTCCTGCACGCGATCCGGCGCGGAGACGAGGTCGTCGCCGCCGGCCGCGAGCAGGTCGGCGGGATCCTGCCGCGGATGATCGAGCAGAAGGAACGCGAGCGGCGCGAGGCGGAGCGGCTCGAGCGCGGTCCGATCGCCGATGTCAACTGGGCCCTCGAGCGGTTGCGGATCGAACGTCGCGGACTCGAGCGGCGGCTGGAGACCGACCCGGCGGTGGCCGGCCGGCTCGCCGCGCTGGAGCGCGAGCGCGAACGTCTCGAGCGGGAGTTCAGCGTGCTTGCCGGGCAGCTTCACGCGATGCGCCGGACGCTCGACCGCGAGCTGCTGGTCGTCGAGACCGCGGACGGCATCCGGCACGAGTTCCCGGTCAGCCACGTCGTGCGGGCGATTCCGGTCAACCGGCTCGGGCTGGCTGGCCGGGTCGGCCTGTACGCTTCGCGGATCGGCGAGTTCCTGACAGCGGAACCGCGGGAGTCCAACACCGAGGGCGGGATCTTCCCGGCGATCTTCGGGACCGTGATGATGGTGTTCATCATGACGTTCGCGGTCACTCCGTTCGGAGTCGTCGCCGCGGTCTACCTGCGGGAATACGCCGGCCAGGGCTGGCTGACGCGCACGATCCGGATCGCGGTCAACAACCTGGCCGGCGTGCCGTCGATCGTGTTCGGCGTGTTCGGTCTCGGGTTCTTCGTCTACTTGGTCGGCGGCACGATCGACCAGCTGTTCTTCTCCGACGCGCTGCCGACGCCGACGTTCGGCACCGGGGGCATTCTCTGGGGCGCGCTGACGCTGGCGCTGCTGACGGTCCCGGTCGTCATCGTCGCCACCGAGGAGGGACTGGCGGCGGTCCCGCGCGTGGTCCGCGAGGGGTCGCTGGCGCTCGGGGCGACCAGGTTCGAGACCACCTGGCGTGTCGTCGTGCCGGCGGCGGCTCCCGGCATCCTGACCGGGATGATCCTCGCGATGGCCCGCGCGGCCGGCGAGGTGGCGCCGCTGATGATCGTCGGGATGGTCAAGCTCGCCCCCGCGCTGCCGGTCGACGGGCACTTTCCGTTCGTGCATCTCGAGCGCAAGTTCATGCACCTCGGATTCCACATCTACGACGTCGGCTTCCAGAGCCCGAATGTCGAGGCGACCAAGCCGCTGGTCTTCGCCACCGCGCTGCTGCTGATCGCCGTCGTGACCGCGATGAACGTCGTGGCGATCGTGATCCGCAGTCACCTGCGCCGGAAGTACGCCGGGAGCGCGGTATGATCGCCGCACCGCTTCCGCCACCACGAGGTTCTCAGCCGATGACGAGTTCCGATTCGACGCGGATTCCCGAGCCGCCGGAGCGCCTGCCGGACGTCGCCCCGTCCCCGGCCGGGACCGATCCGGCGCTCGACCCCGGGATCACCGATCCGATCCTCTCGGTGCGCGGCCTGTCGCTGCACTACGGCACGAAGCAGGCGCTGCACGACATCAGTCTCGACATCCCGAGGAACCGCATCACGGCCTTCATCGGACCCTCGGGCTGCGGCAAGTCGACGTTCCTGCGCTGCTTCAACCGCCTCAACGACCTGCTGGACGACGTACGGATCAGCGGCGAGATCCTGTTCGACGGCCAGAGCGTGTTCTCGCCCGACATCGAGATCAACGCGCTGCGCAAGCGGATCGGCATGGTGTTCCAGAAGTCGAACCCGTTTCCGAAGTCGGTCTACGAGAACGTCGCCTACGGCCCGCGCGTGCACGGCGTGCGCAGCAAGCGCGTGCTCGACGAGATCGTCGAGCGCAGCCTGCGCGCGGCCGCGCTGTGGGACGAGGTCAAGGACCGGCTCGGCGACAGCGCGCTCAGCCTGTCCGGCGGCCAGCAGCAGCGGCTGTGCATCGCGCGTGCGATCGCCGTCGAGCCGGAGGTCGTGCTGCTCGACGAGCCCTGTTCGGCGCTCGACCCGCTGGCGACGGCGCGGATCGAGGAGCTGATGAAGGACCTCAAGGAGAGCTACACGCTGGTGATCGTCACGCATTCGATGCAGCAGGCCTCGCGCGTGGCGGACTACACGGCGTTTCTGTACCTCGGGCGGCTGTTCGAGTACGGGCTGAGCGAGCAGGTGTTCATCAAGCCGAGGAAGAAGGAAACCGAGGACTACATCACGGGACGCTTCGGTTGAGCGCCGCCGCTGGAAACCGGTCGAACCGGGGATGTAACATCGGGCCCGCACCGGAGAGCGCGATCGCGATCCGCAACGGAGAACGGCACGGTCGATGACGCGACTCGAAAGACACTACGCGGAGCTGCTGGAGAACGTCTCGTCCAGCCTGATGCGCATGGGTGGGCTGGTCGAGCAGGCCGTCGAGCGGGCGCTCGACGCCTATGCGCGGCGTGACGCCGATCTGGCCCGGCAGGTGCGCGAGGGGGACGTCGAGATCAACCGGCTGGAACTGGAGATCGACCAGCTCGGCCTCGAGATCCTCGTCCGCTTCCAGCCTGCGGCGCGCGACCTGCGGTTCCTCGTCGCGGCGATGCAGATCAACACCGATCTCGAGCGCGCCGGCGACATCGCCAGCAACGTCTGCAAGCGGGTGCAGGAGCTGGCCGAAGAGCCGCCCTGGCAGGCGCCGATCGACATCGTCGGCATGGGGCGGGCCGCACAGAGGATGCTCCACGACGCGCTCGACGCGTTCGTCGCCGAGGACACCACAGCGGCCCGGGCGGTGATCACGCAGGACGAAGTCATCGACCGCCAGATGGAGCAGGCCTTCGCCGACCTGCTGCGGGCGATGAGCAACGATCCCGACAGCGTCTCGCGGGCGATCCGCCACTCGTTCATCGCCAAGTACCTCGAACGGATCGCCGACCAGGCGACGAACATCTGCGAGCTGGTGGTGTTCATGGTCGAGGGGACGGTGATCAAGCATCCGCGCCTGACCGTCGATCCTCCGGCTCCGGCCGGAGACGACCCGGCCGGCGACTGACCGGCGTGGCCGGCGGTCCGATGGCGACGACGCTGTACCGCCGCCTGCTGCGGGATGCGCTGGTGGTCACCACCGGCGCGGCCGTCCTGGTCGGCGCCGGCATGTACGTGCTCGCGGTCCACGAGACCCGCACGGCGGTCGTCGAGCGGCTGCGCGCCGAACTCGACCTCGTGGCCGACCGGATCGCCGGGCGGGCCGACGATACGGCCTTCGAACGGGACGTCCGGCGCTGGGCCGAGCAGCTCGGCGTGCGGCTCGTGCTGCTCGACGCGGAGCGGCGGGTGCTGGCCGACTCGCACGGCGGGGCGACGGGAACGATCCTCGGCGGCCGCCCCGCTCCCGAGCTGGACGCGGCGCTCGAACTCGGCTGGGGCGTCGCGCGCCACCGCTCGCCCTCGTCGGGGGTAGCCTACCTGTTCGTGGCGCGCCGTGTCGGTGGGGAATCGGCGGTGCGGTACGTGCGCGCCGCGATTCCGCTGCAGCAGGTCGTGCCGCGCGCCCGTCCGCTGGCCGCCGTCGCGGTCGGTCTCGGGCTGGTGGCGGTGCTGGCGATGACCGGTCTGGCGCTGGTGCTCCTCCGCCGCCGGCTGCGTTCGTTCGAGACGGCGATCGATGGTGCGCGGGCCCTGGCGGCCGGCCGGCTCGCGGACCCGCTGCCGGGGGCTGCCGAGGCGCGACCGGACGAACTGCCGGCGCTGCTGGAGCGGGCCCGCCGGCGTCTGCGCCGCCGCCTGCGGCGCGTCGAGCATCGCTACCGGGATCTGGCGGCGGTCGTCGCCGGCATGAAGGAGTCGCTGCTGATCGTCGACGGCGACCGCCGCGTCGAGATGGTCAACCAGGCGTTCCGCGACACGTTCCGGCCGGGAATCGATCCGGAAGGCAGGCCGCTGGTCGAGGTGTTGCGCGATCCCGGGGCGATCGCGGTGATCGAGGACGTGATCGAGCGTGGCGAGGCGCGGCGCGAGCTGCTGCGGCACTCGGCCCCGATCCAGCGCGCGTGGGAGCTGATCGTCTATCCGTTGCCTGGCAGGCGGTCGGGAACCGCGGCCGGAGCGGTGGCGCTGCTGCTCGACGTCACGCGGCTCGAGCGGCTCGAGCAGACCCGGCGCGATTTCGTGGCCAACGTCTCGCACGAGCTGCGCACGCCGCTGACGTCGCTCAAGGCGGCGGCGATGACCCTGGTCGAGGGGGCGGCCGACGATCCGAAGGCGCGGGAGCGGTTCCTGACGGCGATCGTGCGGCAGGTCGACCGGATGAGCGCGCTGGTCTCGGATCTCGGCGACCTGTCACGGATCGAGACCGGGGCGATCCGTCTGACCCTCGAAGACGTGGACGTCCGCTCGCTGGTCGGGGACGTCGTCGCGCAGATCGCACCGCGCCGCGACGACGTCACGGTCGGGGTCGACGTGCCGGACGGCTTTGCCGTCCGCGCCGACCGCGGCCGGCTCGAACAGATCCTCGCCAACCTGATCGACAACGCGATCAAGTTCAACCGTCCTGGCGGGACGGTGACCGTCCGCGGTTTCCGGCGTGAAGACGGCCGGCCGACGATCGTCGTCGAGGACACCGGGATCGGCATCGCCGCCGACGACCGGGACAAGGTGTTCGGCCGCTTCTACCGCGTCGACGCGTCGCGCTCGCGCGCCCTGGGCGGAACGGGGCTCGGACTGGCGATCGTCAAGCACCTGATGGCCCTGCACGGCGGCCGGGTCCGGCTCGAATCGGAACTCGGTCGCGGCAGCCGCTTCCTGCTCGAGTTCTGACAGTCCGGCCCGTCCCGCGTCAGGACGGGGCCGCCCCGCCGAGTTCCCGGGCCCGCAGCTCGAGCGCCCGGTAGCCCGGTCGGGCGACCTCGCGGCGAAGCAGCAGCGAGAACGCGAAGCCGACCAGCCCGAGCCCGGCGAACATCAGCACGGTCCAGGTGTAGTCGAGCGGCACGCCTTCCGCGCCGGCGTTCGGGTTGACGCGGTCGGTGATCCAGCCGGCGACGATCGGGAACGAGAACAGCCCGAGATTCTGGATCGAGGTCATCACGCCGTAGGCGGTGCCGAGTCGGCGCTCGGAGACGATCAGCGCGACGCCCGGCCACATCGCCGCCGGGACCAGCGACAGCGCGATGCCGAGCGTGAACATCGGCAGCCACGGCGGGATCGTCGTCAGCGCGAGCGCCAGGTGCGAGACGAACAGGATCGCCGAGCCGATCAGCATCAGCGTCGCCCGCCGGCCGACGCGATCGACGATGAAGCCGAAGATCGGCGTGAAGACGATCGTGCCCCAGATGATCAGCGAGGCCAGATCGCCGCTGCGCTCGAGCGAGAGTCCGAACTTGTTGCGCAGGAAGTCCGGGCAGAACGCCTGGAACGGGAAGATCGCCGAGTAGAACGTCACGCACAGTGCGGAGATGTAGAGAAACGGCCGGTTGGTCAGCAGCTCGGTCAGATCGCGCAGGCGGAACCTCTCGTCGTCGGCCAGCGCGCCGGCCTTCATCTCGCGCCCGGTCAGCCGGCCGTCGATCACGACGTAGATCACGAACGCCAGGAAGCCGAGGCTCATCAGTAGCGCCGCCGCCCAGATCGCCGTCGTCCAGCCCCAGGGGGCGTGGATCAGCCGCGGAGATGCGTGCAGTGCCGCCGCCGTACCGAGCCGCGCGATCGTCAGGTTGATCGCGAAGGCGAACGCCAGCTCCCGCTCGCGGAACCAGCGCGCGAGCGCCTTGTTGATCACGACGATTCCGGTCTCGGCACCGAGCCCGAACAGCAGCCGGCCGAGGATCATCATCTTCAGTTCGGGCGAGTACTGCGGCAACACGGTGCTGAACAGGCCGAACAGAGGCCCGCCGGCGCGGAAGACGTCGCTGGCGCCATAGGCGGTGGTGATCACGCCGAGGGCGCAGAACAGGTTGAACAGCAGCCCGGTCTTCCGGATCCCGATCCGGTCGAGGACGATCCCGCCGAGGACCGCCATCAGCAGGAACGTGTTCGGCACCGAGTAGAACGCGACGATCATGCCGTACTCGGTGGAGCCGATGCCGAGCTGCGACTGGAGCGTCTCCTTGATCGACGACAGCGCGTCGTAGGCGTAGTAGTTCGCGCCCATCACGAGGCTGACGAGCACGAGGACGGCCCAGCGCAGCGCCGCCCCGCGATCGGATGGTGCGGTCGACTGATCCATCAGGCGGAACCCCCGGCCCCGGCCGGGAGGGCGACCCGGCTTCGCCGGCGTCGGCCTTCCCTACGGGCCTTCCCAGCGGCAGGTGTTGGTGCCGCGCACCAAGAAGTGGACGATCGCGCTCCCTCCGGCGCCGGCGGCGCCGGCCAGCGTGAGCGTCGTCGCGCCTTCGGTCCGTCCGGCCAGGCGGGGCGACGCGAACGCCGGGTCGGTTTCCTCGAGCAGGTGATAGCCGGCGGCACCGGCCACCGCCTGCCAGGCGAACACCAGGTCGCCGCCGCTCTTTTCGACCGTCATCGTCGGGGCGACGGCCGCGGGACGCGGATCGGGGCAGGCCAGGGGAGAGCACTCGAGCGCCCGGTCGGCGGTCAGGTGCAGCGTCCAGCGTTCGAGCATTCCGGGAGGGGTCGCCGTCGCCCGGTTGTCGCCGATCACCAGTCGCCACGTGCCGCGGGCCGACTCGCCGACCAGGTCGTCCATGCCGCCCGGCCCGTCCGGCT
>JAJRXN010000149.1 GCA_024276295.1 Acidobacteriota bacterium | reverse complement strand
GGCGCTCTCGAGCAACGTCTCCGGAATCGCGGCGCAGTTCTCCGACAGGAACGGCCGGCCGGCCCGGGGCGAGTGCTCGTGGACCGCCTTGGCGGCGAGTTCCTTGCCGGTCCCCGACTCGCCCTGCAGCAGCACCGGGACGTCCGAACGGGCGACGCGCTCGAGCAGGGCGAACGTCTGCCGCAACGCCTCCGACCGGCCGATCATCGCGCCGAACCGTGCCTCGGCGCCGTCGCCGGCCCGCTCCTCGAGCAACCGGCCTGCGGCGCCTCCCCGGCCGCGCGAGAGCGCGACCGCCGCCACGTCCGCCAGAGCCCGCAGGATGTCGAGGTCGAACTCGGTGAAGCGGGTGTGCCGGTCCCGGGCATCGACGTAGAGACTCCCGAGCACCTCGCCCCCGGTCTCGACGCGGACGCACATCACCGAGCGGATCCCGAGCGTCATGATGGACGGGGAGGACGACACTCCGGCGTCGACCTGCGCGTCGTTGGCGAGGACGGCCCCCGTCGCCTCGGCCCCCTCGATCACGCTCTCGGAAATGCGCCGGACGGACGATTCTTCCCCGGCGTCCTCCATGCCGACCGCGGCCAGTGGTTCGAGACCGTCGCCGACCGCCTGCCGGACCAGCAGCACGCCCCGCTCGGCGCCGGTCTCGCGGACGGCCGTCTCGAGCACGGCCGCCGCCACGGAGCGAACTTCCTCGTCGGCGGCGAGCCGGCGGACGGCACCGATCAGGCCGCGCAGGGCCGTCAGGCGGCCCGAACCGGCCGCACGCAGGCGCTGCGCCGACGCGAGGATCGCGGCCCGGTCGGGTCGGGAAAGATACCGCGTGCGGCGGACGGGATCGTCGAGCCGTGCGGCGACTTCGCGGATCCGGGCTGCGGCATGCCCGAGCGCGTTCGACGAGTCCTCGTCCCTCTCCTCGGCACGGAACGGGCGGGCGCGGAGCGCCTCGAGCTGGATCTCGATCTCGACCGGGCCTCGATGGCGCACCGCGCCGAGCCCCTGTTCGGCGGAGGCGAGTGCCCGCACCGGCCGGCCGCACGCCTCCCAGACCAGGGCCCGCTCGTGCGCGATCGCGCCGGCAAGGGCGGCGTGATCCTCGCTTTCGGGACCGAGCGTGCCGGCGGCCTCGTCGACCAGCCGGTGCGCCTCGTCGAGACGCCCCGCCCTGCGCGCGAGCCGCGCCAGCTCGAGCGCCGCCCCGATCCGCTGGCGACGCGCTCCGAGGTCCCGGGCCTGTTCGAGCACCCGCGTCGCCTCCTCGCGCGCCGCGTCGAGCCGCCCGTCCTCACGGTGGTCGCGGGCGATCGCGAGCCGCGCGAACATCTCCTGGCGGGAGGAGCCGACGGCGATCGCCAGGTCGCGCGCGATGCGATGGTGGTCCCGTGCCGGTTCGCGCTCGTCGATCTGGAAGTGGATTTCGCCGAGACACAGCAGCCCGACGACCCGCAAGTCCTGCCGGTTCGCCCGGCTCGCCTCCTCGAGCAGCCGCTGGCCCGTGGCCAGCGCGTCGGCATAGCAGCCGCGCCAGACCTGGAGAAACAGCAGGTTCTCCAGCGCCACCTCGACCGGAATGAAGACGTTCATCTGCGCGAGTTCATCGAGCGCGTCGGCGAGCCGGGCGATCCCGGCGTCGATCTCTCCGGCCTGGGCGAGCATCAGCGCATGGGCCGACTCGATGAGCTTTTCCCAGATCGAACCGCACCGCCTGTGGAGCGCCTTGGCCCGTTCGCTTGCCTTCAGCCCGGCGAACAGCCGGCCCGTCAGCGCCAGCGGCAACGACGCGTCCTGCAGGCTGCTTCCGCTGAGCAGGGGGTCGCCGGCGTCTTCCGAGAGTTCGCACGCCCGCTCGAAGTGCGGAATCGCCTCCTCGTGCCGCCACCGCTCCCAGAGGATCGACCCGAGCACCCGGTGAGAGAACGAGCGGATCTTCGGTTCCTCGAGCCGGTCCCCGAGCGCGACTGCCGAGCGCGCCGCCTCCTCGGCCTGCTCCCACCGGCCGAGTTCGCGCAGCACGGTGGCCAGCATCGCGCGGGCCCGAGCCTCGCTCGCCGCGTCCCCGAGGCGCCTGCCGACCTGCGCCCACTCGGAGCAGACGTCGATCGCCCGCTCCAGATCGCGCGACGCGCGGCACGCCCGCGCGAAGCGGGCCAGGACGTCGAGCCGTGCCGGATCGTCGGATGCCGTCCGCTCGAGCGCTGCGGCGAAGAACCGCGTCGCCGCCCGGTACTGCCACGATTCGAACAAGTGCTTGCCCGCCGCGAGCAGTTCGTCGCGAGCCGCCGTACCGGCGTCGGCGGCGATGAGCTGCGCCGCCCGGGCGACCGGTCCGGCCCTGATCGTCGCGTGCCACTCCGCCCAGCGGCGATGCCAGCCGCGACGCCGGTCCTGTTCGATCGCCTGCAGCACCTCGTCGCGCAGGACGGCATGAGCCTCCTCGACGGCTCCGTCCGGCCCGCGCCGGAGGAAACCGCGCATCAGGAGTTCCTCCACGCACCCGCCGAGTTCGGCACCGAGCACCGCCTCGCGCTCCTCGTCCGACACCGGATGCCCCGCCGCGAGAACTGCGGCGAGTGCTTCCAGCGCCTGGTCGTCGAGCCGCCGGATCCGCCGCCGCACCGCGTCCTGCAGGCTCTGCGGAAGAAACTCGGTGGGCACGGTCGGCCCCTCGAACGAACTCTCGGCCAGCTCGCGCAGCAGCTCTTCGAGATAGCGCGGATGACCGCCGGTCAGCGCCCAGAGCTGGTCGGCGAGCAGCGCCGTCCGCGCCCGGCCGAGGCGCTCTTCGGCCAGCACCACGACCGCCTCGCGCGGCAGGCTGCCGAGCGGCAACGTGAACCCGAGCCGCTCGGCCTGGACTCCCTGTTCGAACCGCGCGAGATCCGGACGGTTGTCCGTCACGTCGCCACGGATCGCCAGGACGCGCAGCGGCAGCCGCCGGGCACGCCGCGCGAGGTGCCACAGCAGGTCGACCAGCAGCGGGTCGGCCCGATCGAGATCGTCGAGGACGAGCAGCAGCGGCCCGCCGTCGGACAGATCGCTCAGCACCGAGGCGACGGCGTCGAGCAGGTGGAACGGACTGACCGGCTCGTCGCCCTCCACGGCGGCGGGAGGGCCGTCCTTGGAATCGACGAGCGCCTCGTCGAGCACGCCCAGGACGTGACCGTATCGTGCCCGGACCTCGCGGGCGAGTTCGCGCCGTCGCGCATCGTCGGCCTCGAACAGGTCGACCAGCCAGGCGGCGGCCGGAGCCAGGGCCGACGACTGCTCCGTCCGGCAGCGCGCGCTCGCGGTGCGCACGCCGCGCCGCCGGACACGCTCGATGAGCACTTCCGCCAGACGCGTCTTGCCGATGCCGGATTCGCCGGCCAGCAGGCAGAGCGGCGCCTCGGCGACGTTGCTGCACGGAGCGGCCCACTGTTCGAGCCTCTCGAGTTCCTGCTCGCGATCGACGAACAGCGCCTCGGGATCGGGCACGGCCGTGCGCTCGACCGCGCGCGCCCCGAACGCCGCCCGCAGGTCGGCGAGCACGCCGTCGGCGTCGGCGTAACGGTTGGCCGGCTCGAGGTCGATCAGCCGCAGCACGATCCGGTCGAACGCCTTCGTCACGTCCTTGCGCGCGCGGGACGGCGGCGGAGGAGCGACCGGACGGGCGACGAGGTCCTCGACCGAGGAGGTCTGCCGCGGCGGCCGGCCGGTCAGGGCCTGGTAGGCCAGCACGCCGGCGGCGTACAGGTCGCTCCGCGGGGAGGCCCGCTCGCCGAGCAGGACTTCGGGGGCGATGTACGCGCTGGTGCCACCCGCCGGGCGGGCCGGTTCGGCGAGGTCCTCGACCAGGCCGAAATCCATCAGCGTCACCGCCGCGGGGCGCCCGGCGAGGTCCCCGGGATCGACGAGCACGTTGCCGCTCTTGACGTCGCGATGCACCAGGCCGTGGCGATGCAGTTCGTCGAGCGCCTCGAGCATCCACGCCAGTGCGGCGGCGATCCACTCGGGCGAACGCCCGGCCGCCGCCTCGAGGAACGGCCGGCCGGGGACGAGGTCGCTGACGATGTACGGCCGGCCGGTCGGCCCGTCGACGCCGTAGTCGTGGACCCGCAGCAGGGAAGGATGGGACAGCAGGCTCAGCGCGCGGTACTCGCGCCGGAAGTCCTCGAGCGCGCGTTCCGAGCGGCGGGCACCGGAGAGCAGCTTGAGTGCCTTCTCGCCCCGCCACGCCCCCTCGAGATCGCGCACGCGGTACACGGTCGCGTGGCCGCCCCGGCCGAGGACGCCGAGCACCTCGTACCGACCCCCGATCCGGCGCAGCGTCTCCTCGGCAAGGCCGAACTCGCGGATCCAGCGATAGACCGTCGCCCGGCCGACGCCGAGGATCTCCCCGGCGCGGCTGCGGTTGCCTCCGGCCTGCTCGAGCGCGTCGAGCAGGCGTCGGCGGCGCGACTGCTGGGTGTCGTTCACGATTCCGGATCCCCGCGTCCTGCCTGGTCCCGCTGATGTACCGCGACGGCGCCCGCGGGACCAGATCTCCGCCGGGATCACTCTACAACGGTGTTCGCCCCTTCCCGGGATCGTCCGCCCCGGAATCGCCGGCGCCGGCTTCCCGGAGCACCTCCGCGAGGTCCACGTCGCCGCGCTCGCGGAGCACCCGGCCCTCCATGCCGGCGGCGATCGTGAGCGTCTCCCCCGTGACATGCCGGGCGACCCGCGGGGAAAGCAGGCAGGCCACCGGCCGGGCGATCTCCTCGGGCCGGGCGATGCGGGCCAGCGCCATCGTCCGCAGCGCCCCGTCGACGGCTCCCGGCTGCCGCAGGCCGGGTTCGGCCATC
>JAJRXN010000148.1 GCA_024276295.1 Acidobacteriota bacterium | reverse complement strand
AGAGGGGTTCCCATGCGGAATCGGCGCCCCAAGGGGCGCCGCTACGGGACGATCCGCCATCGCGACCCCGCCGTTGCGCAACGATCACCCATACCGACGTCCCCGTAGCGGCGGGGCTTGCCCCGCCGATTCCGCCTTGCGCGCGCACACCCGCGCGCACGCGCAGCGGGCTTGCCCCGCCGATTTCGCATGAAAACGTCTCTATCCGAAATCGGCGCCCCAAGGGGCGCCGCTACGCCCCGCCGATTTCGCATGAAAACGTCTCTATCCGAAATCGGCGCCCCAAGGCGCGCCGCTACCGGCCCCGCATGAACTCCCGCGCCTGCTCGAGATCCTCGATCAGCGGCCAGTCGGGCAGCGAGGCGAGCACGGTGCGCCCGTAGCGGCGCGTGCGCACGCGGACGTCGAGCAGCGCGAGCAGGCCACCGTCGGTGTGCGAGCGGACGAGCCGGCCGAGCGCCTGGCGCAGCGAGAGGATCGCCTCGGGCAGGGCGTCTTCCATGAACGGGTTGCCGCCGCGGACGCGGATCGCCTCGGCGCGCGCGGCGACGAGCGGATCGTCGGGCACGGCGAACGGCAGCTTGTCGACGACGACCAGCGAGAGCGCCTCGCCCGGCACGTCGATCCCCTGTCGGAACGACGCCGTGCCGAGCAGGACGGAATGCACGTCGCGGCGAACCGCCTCGATCAGACGTTCGCGTGGCGCCTCGCCCTGCACGAGCACCGGGTAGTCGAGCGCCCCGGCCAGGCGCTCGGCGGCGGCGCGCAGCGAACGGTGCGAGGCGAACAGCACCAGCGCGCGCCCGCGACTGATCGCGATCAGCTCTTCGATCTCGGCCAGCGCGCGATCGAGAAACTCCGGATCTCCGGGCGCGGGAAAGCGCCGCGGCACGTACAGCGCCGCCTGGCGCTCGTGATCGAACGGCGACGGGACGATCAGCCCGGGGGCCTGCTCCAGCCCGAGCCGCGCCTGCGCCCGCTCGAGCGAGCGCCCGACCGACAGCGTCGCCGACAGCGCGATCACCGACGCGAACGTGCTGCCGAAGTGTTCCTCGAGCAGCGGACCGACCTCGACCGGATAGCTGGCAAGCACCGCGCCGCGCCGCCCCTGCGGCTCGACGGTCACGACCCGCTCGGCGTCGCTCCCCTCGAGCAGCGACGCCAGCGTCTCGCGCAGCCGGTGGGCCCGCACGGCGAGAAGCGCCCGCTCGTCGGCCCGCTCGCCCGATCCTTCGAGCACCGAGCCGAGCCGGCCGAGCGCCTCCACGAGCGTTGCCGCCCGCCGGCCGATCTCGCTGTCGTCCGCCGGGCTGTCGAAGCGCACGCGGGCGATCCCCTCTGGCGGACGCAGGCTGCCGAACAGCTCCTTCGCTGCACTGCCGACGCCGTCGGCCGGAAGCACCGGCCTGCCGGCACGGGCCAGTTCCTCGCTCGCGTCGCGCGCGAGTTCGACGAGCATCCGCTGCGAGACCCGCTCGCCGAAGTGCATCGCGGCGGTCTCCTCGACCAGGTGCGCCTCGTCGAGCACCAGCGTCGGCGCATCGGGCAGGATCTGGCCCCATCCGGTGCGGCGCAGCGCGAGGTCCGAAAACAGCAGGTGATGGTTGACGACGACGATCCGCGCCCGCTGCGCCGCACGCCGCGCCCGTACGACGAAGCACGCCTCGTGGTCCGGGCACTGCTGGCCGAGGCAGATCTCGGCGCGCCCGTCGAGCCGGCTCCACAGCGGCGCGTCGTCCGGCAGGTCGGGCAGCTCGGCGCGGTCGCCGCTCGTCGTGCGGCGCGCCCAGGAGACGATCGTCCGGTAGAGCGCCACCTCGCCGACCGAGGCGAGCCGCGGTTCGGACTCCAGCTCGCGCAGCCGCTTGATGCAGAGGTAGTTGTTGCGTCCCTTGAGCACGACGACGTCGGCCTCGACGCCGGTCGCCTCGAGCGCCACCGGCAGCTCGCGCTCGACGAGCTGCCCCTGGAGCGCGCGGGTGCCGGTCGAGAGGATCGCCGGTTCGCCGGAGAGCAGCACCGGAACGAGGTAGGCCAGCGTCTTGCCGGTCCCGGTCCCCGCCTCGGCGACCAGCGAGCCGCCCGCCGCGATCGCGTCGGCGATCGCCGCCGCGAGCCGCACCTGCCCGCGCCGCCGCTCGAGGGTCGCCCCGCGGGCCCGTGCCAGCGGGCCTTCGGGCGCGAACAGCGGCGCGAGCGCCGCGGCGGTGTCCTCGGGCGGAGTCATCGCACCGGCCGGATCAGCCGGCGGAACGCTCGGCGCGGATCTCGGGGTAGAGCGGGAATCCGTCGCACAGCGCGACGACGTCGTCCCGAACCCGGTCCAGCGCCGCCTCGTCCTCACGCGCGGCGAGCGCCCGGGAGATCAGCCCGGCGATCGTGCGCATCTCGGGTTCCTTCATGCCGCGGGTCGTCAGCGCCGGCGTGCCGAGCCGCAGGCCGGAGGCGACCATCGGCGGATTCTCGTCGAACGGGATCGTGTTCTTGTTGACCGTGATGTTGACTCGGTCGAGCAGCGTCTCGGCCTCCTTCCCGGTGATCCCCTTCTCGAACACGTCGACCAGCATCAGGTGGTTGTCGGTCCCCCCCGAGACGATGCGGAAGCCCTCCTCGGCCAGCGCCGCCGCCAGCGCCTTCGCGTTGGCGACCACCTGGCGCTGGTACTCCTTGAACTCGGGTCGCAGCGCTTCGCCGAACGCGACCGCCTTGGCGGCGATCACGTGCACCAGCGGACCGCCCTGGATGCCGGGGAAGACCAGCTTCTGCAGCTCCTTGTAGTGCTTCTTCGTGCAGAGGATCAGCCCGCCGCGCGGCCCGCGCAGCGTCTTGTGCGTCGTCGAAGTGACGAAGTCGAAGTGCGGAACCGGGCTCGGGTGGAGCCCGACCGCGATCAGTCCGGCCGGGTGCGCGATGTCGGCCATCGTCAGTGCCCCCACCTCGTCGGCGATGGTGCGGATCCGCTCCCAGTCGATGAACCGCGGGTAGGCGCTGGCCCCGGCGACGATCAGCTTCGGGCGATGCTCGCGGGCGAGCCGATCGAGCCGGTCGTAGTCGATCCGTTCGTCCTCGCGGCGCACGCCGTACGGCACGAAGCGGAACAGCTTGCCGGAGAGATTCAGCGGATGACCGTGCGTCAGGTGCCCGCCGTGGCTCAGGTCCATCCCGAGCACGACGTCGCCCGGCTCGAGCACCGTGAAGTACACGGCCTGATTGGCCTGCGAGCCGGAGTGCGGCTGGACGTTGGCCCGCTCGGCGCCGAACAGCTCCTTCGCCCGGTCGCGTGCCAGCGTCTCGACCTCGTCGACGAACTCGCAGCCGCCGTAGTAGCGCTTCTTCGGGTAACCCTCGGCGTACTTGTTGGTGAACACCGAGCCGGTCGCCTCGAGCACCGCACGACTGACGAAGTTCTCCGAGGCGATCAGCTCGAGGTGGGTGTGCTGGCGCTCCGCCTCGCGACGGATCGACTCGGCGACGATCGGATCGGTCTCCCACAGTGCGCGTGCCATGATCGGGTTCTCCTCGGGGGCGGCGACGGCGCCCGTCACTCGCCCACGTCGATGCCGCGGACGCGCCGTGCATGGCGACCGCCTTCGAACTCCGTCGCCAGGAACACGTCGACGATCGCCTCGGCCAGGCCGGGACCGGTCACCCGCTCGCCGAGCGTGATCACGTTGGCGTCGTTGTGCAGCCGGCCGAAGCGGGCGTCCCACTCGCTGCAGCAGCGGGCGGCACGCACGCCGGGAATCCGGTTGGCGACGATCGACATGCCGATGCCGGATCCGCAGACCGCGATCCCGCGCTCGGCCTCCCCGCCGGCGACGGCGAGGGCCAGCCGCCGGCCGAACTCCGGGTAGTCGACGCTTCCCGTGCCGTCGGTCCCGAGGTCGAGCACCTCGTGTCCGAGCCGGCGGACCCGTTCGACGAGCTGGGTCTTGAGCCGGTACCCCGCGTGATCGGACGCCAACGCGACTCGCACGATCGCTCCGCTCCCGGCGAACCTTCCGCGGATGAGACCGGAAGGCGTTCCTGCCGCCGGCCGATTGTAGCCCCGGCGCCGCTGGACGTCCGTGCCCCGGGGCGCGACGTTCTCCACGACGGGGGAGGCGGACAGGGAGCGGGACGGTGCCACGCGTCGAGATCGACTCCGACCTCTGCGAGAACAGCCAGGTCTGCGAGGCGGTCT
>JAJRXN010000147.1 GCA_024276295.1 Acidobacteriota bacterium | reverse complement strand
GCAGCTCGACTACCAGCGTCCCGGGGAACTCGTGCTGATCCTCGGCGAGGACGATCCGCTGGCATCCGGAGGGGGGCGGGCGGAGCCGAGGTGATCCCGATTCCTGTTCGGCCGTTCTCGCAGCAGTATGTCACATGTTCGGGTATTCGGTTGCGGGCCGGCCAGTTGTTCGGCGATGCGGCGCCTGCTGAGGAGCAGCCTCGCGGCCCATCACGCGGGGCCGGCGACCGAGTCGCGACAGCGTGCCGTCAGGCCCGGCCATGGAGACGGAAAATCCGGACTCGCCGGCCGGGCGTTTCCGGGTAGACTTTCCACATCAGGCCGTCTCGCCACGCCCGCGCGCGAGAACCCGGGGGAGGCCGAGCGATTCCGTGGATGCCACCGGCGTCCATGGCACGCAAACGCGCCTCGCCATGCCCCTTCGAGCCGATCTCCTGTGCGGTCCCGCAGTAGACGAGCCTGTGGGGGTGTCCCGATGCGCGTACCGTCCTCTTCATCGTTCCTGTCTGCCGTGGTCGTCTTTCTGGCGGTGCTCGCCGGCGCCGGTTCCACGCTCGCCGGAGACTTCGATGGCGACGGCGTCCCCGACACGTCCGACAACTGCCCGTCCGTCGTCAATCCGGGCCAGGAGGATGCCGACGGCGACGGGGTCGGCGACGTCCGCGACAACTGTCCCGACGTGCGGAACGGAAAGCAGGTCGACGGCGACGGCGACGGGCTGGGAAACAAGTGCGATCCCGAGCCGGATCTTGCCTACCGCGTGCTTCCGGTGCCGGATGCGCGCTGGCTGCTCGCCGACGAGACGATACGGGTCGCGTTCCTGCTCGAGAACCGTGCAGGTGACCTGCTCGACCATGAGAGCGGGATCCGCATCGAACTGGTGCTCGACGGGCCGGCCCGTTTCGGCGAGGTGGCACACGAGGGCATCCTGCTCGATGGCGGCGGGACCCCGACGGCCTGGGTCGAGTTCGTGGACGGTCGGGTCACGCTCGACGTGATTCCCGAGGCGGCGGGAAGGGTGACGTTCGCCAGTCGTGACAGCGACGGAATCGGCATCGCTGTCTGGTCCGACCGCGCCTGGGACTTCGAACTCGACCGCGGTGGTTTCGTTCGGGGAGGGGCGGTCGGCACGTTCCGCTGGGGCATGCCGACCTCGGGTCCCGGCGCTGCCCGCTCGGGCGTGAAGGTGTGGGCGACCAACCTCGCCGGGGCCTACAGACGCGGCAGCAACGAGTGGATCGCCTCGCGGACGCTCCTGCTCGCGGGCGACGAGGCACCGCACCTGACGTTCTGGCAGTGGCGCGATCTCGGCGCGCCCGCGGTGCAGGGAAGCGTCGAGATCTCCGATGACGGCGGCGCGAGCTTCACGGAGCGTCAGCAGTTCCTGGGTGATGACCTCCGGTGGCGAAAAACGCAGGTCGACCTTTCGGACTGGCAGGGGCGCCGCGTGATCCTGCGCTTCCGATTCGAGTCCTCGTCCGGGGAGCCGGCGGACGGCTGGTACATCGACGACGTCAGCGTCAGCGGTATCACCCGCGGGCTCGACGTGCTCGACCCCGACGCGGACGAGGACGGTGACGGGCTGACCAATCGCGAAGAACGCGATCTCGGAACCGATCCGTTCGACTCCGACACCGACGGCGACAGCCGTCCCGACGGCACCGACAACTGTCCGCTGGCGGCCAACGTCGGCCAGGCGGACCGCGACGGCGACGGACTCGGTGACGCGTGCGACGATTCCGACGCCGATGGCGTGCTCGACAGCGCGGACAACTGCTTCGAGGTACCCAACCCGGGCCAGGCGGATGCTGACGGCGACGGCATCGGCGACGCCTGTGACGTCGAGACCTGCGACGGCATCGACAACGACGGCGATGGAGAGATCGACGAGGGGTTCGACGGGGATGGCGATGGCCTGGCGGCGTGTTTCGACAACTGCCCCGATGTGGCGAATCCCGCCCAGGCGGATGCCGACGGTGACGGCATCGGCGACGCCTGTGACGTTGAGACCTGCGACGGCATCGACAACGACGGTGATGGCTCGGTCGACGAGGGGTTCGACGAGGATGGCGACGGCCTCGGCGCGTGCGTCGACAACTGCCCGGCGGATTTCAATCCGGAGCAGGAGGACGCCGACGGTGACGGCGTCGGCGACGTGTGCGATCCGTACGTCGAGGGCCTGATCGTCGTCCGTGTCGTCGCGCCGGAATACGGCCTGGTCGGAGAGGCTCTTCCACTCGAGCTGCACCTCGAGACCACCGACGGCATGCCACTCGAGCAGCTCGAGGGCATTCGTGCGGAAATCATCCTCGACGGTGATGCGGTGTTCACGGGTAGCACGGACGCCGGCATGCTGCTCGAGGGGGCGGGGACCTCGTGCGCGGTTGTCGAGTTCGTGGACGGGCTGTGCGTTCTCGACATCAAGGCGCCCGCCGAGGGCGGGGTCGCCGTGTTCGGCGAGGACAGCGCGCACGTCGGCCTGCTGCTTCCGCATGACCTGTTCTGGGATTTCGAAGACGGCGACGGGGACTTCCAGCATGGCGGCGAGTTCGACCAGTGGGAGTGGGGTGAGCCGGGCAGCGGGCCGGGCCGGGCGTATTCCGGCCGGAACCTGTGGGCGACCGGCCTTGCCGGCTCGATGGAGCGAAGCAGCGGAGAGTGGCTGCGGTATCCCGACATCGTGGTGCCGGGCCGCAGCAGCGTCTCCGTGCGGTACGCGGTCTGGGCGGATCTCGACCGGCGACCGGTCCTGCAACGCAAGAACACGGCCGGCGGGGATTGGTCCGAGGCGTTGCGCGGTCGATTCGGCAGCAGGTGGCAGATCGTCGAGTACGACTCGGAAGAGCCGTCGACGACGATCCTGCGACTCCGGCTCATGGCGCGATCGGACGTGTCGCATCGCGCTGGAGCGTTCGTCGACGACGTGTCGATCGAGGGGCTGACCCGCAGGGTCGAGATGCTCGATCCACTGGCCGACCCGGACCGTGACGGACTCGACAACGCAGGAGAAGTGGCCGCGGGAAGCGATCCTTACGATGCGGACTCCGACGGGGACGGACTGCTCGACGGTGAAGACAACTGCCCGACCGTCCGCAACGCGGACCAGGCGGACGACATTCATCCTGACGGCGTCGGCGATGCCTGCGACGATCCGGATGGCGATGGCGTGGCTGATCTGCACGACAACTGTCCCGACGACCCGAATCCTGGGCAGGGGGATGCGGACGCGGACGGCATCGGCGATGCGTGTGACCGGTTCGATCGCATCTCGCTGCGCGTGCGTGCGCAGTTCGATCCGGTCGCGGTCACGGGGCGGGCGACGCGTGTCACGCTCCATCTCGAAGACATGGAGCGGCGCCCGCAGGTCGATCTCGTCGGGGTACAGGCGGTGCTCGGTCTCGATGGCCCGGCCGTCTTCGGCCAACAGGCCTTCGATGGACGCCTGCTCGCCGGGGCGGGAACGCGGGACGTGCTGCTGGAGTTCGTCGGGGGACGAGCCTCGGTCGACCTGATCCCCTCGTCGGCGGGCGAGGTCCGGTTGTCCCTTGGCGACCCGCAGGGCCTCGGGCTGGTCTTCGAGGCGGGGGCGTTCCATTCCCTCGAGACGGGGCCCGTGTGGGCGAGAGACCCGGAGGGCGACCGGCTGTGGGAGTGGGGCGTCCCGGCATCGGGACCTTACACGGCCTTTTCGGGGCTGTTCGCGTGGGGAGTCGTCCCGTCCGAGCCGGAGGAGCCGGGGAACGAAAAGACGGACACCCTGCTGTCCCCGTGGTATCGGTTGCCCGGCAACGACGGCAGGGTGTCGCTCGAATACCGCTCCTGGCTGGAAGGTGTCGTCGGCCTGGTCGAGTACCGACTCGGCAGCGCTTGGGAATGGCAGGAAGCGTACACGGAGATGTCCGCTCGGGAATGGCGCCGCACCGTGGTGCGCCTGCACCGGAACGAGACGAACGGACAACCGCGGGTGCAATTCCGCCTGCGCGCGAGGTCGGGAGGGAGGATGGCAGGCGACGGATGGTACGTGGACGATCTCGCCGTTCTCCACGATCCCGTGCTCGTGATCCTCGATCCGGAAGCCGACGCGGATGCCGACGGCATCGACAATGAGCTGGAGCTTGCACGTGGTCTGGCGCCGCGCGTCGCCGACCTCGACCTGGACGGCGTGATCGACGGCGAGGACAACTGCCCGGCGGTCTTCAATCCGCTGCAGGCGGATCGCGAGCATCCCGGTGACGGGATCGGCGATGCGTGCTCCGATCCCGACCGGGACGGCGTGGCGGACAGCCACGACAACTGCCCGCGCGTCTGGAACGCGGGGCAGGAAGACGCCGACGGTGATGGTCGGGGTGACCTGTGCGATCCCTATCCGGATCGGCGCCTGGGCGTCGTGGCACGATTCCCGGCCTGGGCGGAAGCGGGTGGATCGGCAGTGCTTGGCTTCGGGATCGTCGATCCAACGACGATGAGGCCGGTCACGGATCTCGACCAGCCGCTGATCGCGAGATTCGTCGCTCGGGGGGAGACACGGGGACGGCTGGACGTGCTGGGTGCCGGCCGGGTCGTGGGTGGCGCGAACACCGACACGATCGATGTCGAGTTCGAGCGGGGACAGGTCGACCTGGTGCTCGTGGCGGACGGGGCAGGTCTGGTGACCGTCGATCTGGTCGACGTGTTCGACACCGGTCTGGTTCCGTTGTTCGACTATGAGCAGGACTTCGAACTCGATGACGGCGGCCTGCTCGGCGGCGGGCAGGACCGTCTGTGGGAATGGGGGATTCCGAGCAGGTACTGGGGTGCCGAATCGGGGGCACATTCGGGACGCCGTGCGTGGGAGACGCTGCTCGGCCGCCGGGTTGCCGGCGCCTTCGACGCGGTCCTGATGACCCCGCGCTTCGTGCCGGCACTCGACCGGCCGTCGGAACTCCTGTTCTGGTCGCGTCGCCCGAACTCGGCCACGAAGATCGCGGTCGAGATCATCGACCAGACCGGATCCGCTGGCTGGGAGGAGGCGTGGTCGTTCCGGGAGTACGAGTCGGAATGGAGGCCCGCCCGTGTGCCGCTTGACGCCTACCGTGGCCGGGCCGTACGGCTGCGGTTTCGTGCGCGCCAGGAGCGCGACTGGAGCCGCACCGTTGGATGGGTGATCGACGATGTCCGCGTTCTGGGACTCGTCCCGGCGGTCCACTTCGTGGGGCCCGACGACGACCCCGACCGGGACGGCCTGGACAGCCGGGCGGAGCTGGCGGCGGGCTCGGATCCGTTCCTCGCGGACACGGACCTCGACGGACTGGCCGATGCCGACGACGGGTGCCCCGCGGTGCCGGATCCGGGAGGCGAGGATCTCGTCCATCCCGGAGGACTTCCGGATGCCTGCGATGACCCGGACGGAGACGGCGTGCCGGACCGTGAGGACGTCTGCCCGGACATCGCGGATGCCTCCCAGTCGGACCGCGATCACGACGGGACCGGCGACGCCTGCAACTCGGCGTGGGACGGAGATGGCGATGGCATCGCGGACGGGTGGGACGTCTGCCCGTCCGTCGTCGACCCGGAGCAGCAGGATGGGGACCGCGACGGCCTCGGGGACGCCTGCGATCCGTACCCGGATACCTACCTGGTGGTGCGGCCCGTGCCCGACGGTTTCGGCGCGCTGGTCGACGAGCCGATCATCGTGACCTACCGGCTGGAGGACGAGCGGGGAACCCTGGCCAAGCAGCTCGAGGGCGTCCTCGTGACGGTGCTCGTGGACGGTGCCGCGCGGTTCGGCGACAGGGCCTTGGCCGGGATCCTGCACGACGGGGGGGGCACTCGGCGGGCGGTGCTCGAATTCGTAGACGGTCTCGCGGCCATCGAGGTCGTCAGCCCGGAGCCCGGGCGGATCACCCTGCGCGGAGAGGACCACGCGAACTTCGGCCTGCGGTTCCTGCAGGACGTCGCGACCGACTTCGAGCAGGGTCCCGGCGGATTCAGGGGCGACGACAGCGGCGCCTGGCAGTGGGGTGCGCCGAGTGTCGGACCGGAGGAGGCGGCGTCCGGGACGAAGGTGTGGGGCACGCTGCTGCATGACGGCTACACGGGGCAGCTCGAACAGGCGCAACTGGGATCACTCGCGGCGCTGAAGGTCGACGGCCCTGCTCCGGCGTTCGGGTTCATGGCGTGGGTCGAGCTGGGCAGCCGGTCACTCGACAGGTGCCTGTTCGAGGTCAGCGAAGACGGAGGCGAGACCTGGCAGGCGCGGGCGTCTGCCCAGGACAGTGACGGATCCTGGCGCTCGTACGAGGTCGATGCGGGGCGTAACGCGGGCGAGACCGTGCTCGTGCGTTTCCGGTTCTCCGCCGGGTTGGCCAGCGCCGGTGGTGCGGGGTGCTACATCGACGACTTCCGGCTCGTGGGGATGACGCGCGACTTCGGTGTCTTCCATCCGGACGATGACGCCGACGGTGACGGACTCTCGGCCAGGGAGGAACTCGCGCAGGGCAGTGACCCTGCGCGGGCCGACACGGATCTCGACGGCGTCCCGGATGACGCCGACAACTGCCCGCTGGTGCCCAATCCGGAGCAGGACGACCGTGTGCACCCCGGGGGTGCGGGCGATGCGTGCGCCGATCCCGACGCGGACGGTGTCGTCGACGCCCTCGACGTCTGCGCCGACGCCCCGGATCCGGCCCAGGCTGACACCGACCGTGACGGAACGGGCGATGCGTGCAACGACCGGTGGGATGGTGACGGCGACGAGCATGCCGACTCGTGGGATGTCTGCCCCGCGGTACCGGATCCGCTCCAGGCGGATACTGACGGTGACGGGGTCGGCGATGCGTGCGATCCCTGGAAGGAGCAGGCGATCGTCGCCGTGGCCCACCTGCCGCGGCACGCGGCCATCGGCAAGCGGGCGGCGCTCCTCGTCGAACTGCGGGACCTCCGGGGTCGGACGCTGGATCTTTCCGGGGTCCGCCTGACGCTGATGCTGGACGGGCAGGCCGTGTTCGAAGGTCCGGCCATGGAAGGGCAGATCATCGAAGGCCAGGGGACCGGACGGGTGCTCGTGGAGTTCGAGAACGGAAGCGTCCGGCTCGACGTGACGGACCCGGTCGAGGAGCCGGTCCATCTGTCTGGCGAGGACTCGGAGCGGCACGGCGTCATGTTGCAGCAGGACACCTTGGTCGACTTCGAGCGCGGGACCTGGGGTTTCGGGCCGGACACGGATCTGGCGAGCTGGAAGCTGCGGGGAGACCTGCTGGGCGTGACGGCCTCCGGGCGACGAGGCTTCGACAGTGCCGGAGGCGCGAGCGGGGCGAGCTGCCCCGAAGGGGCGTGGTACTCGCCGGTGTTTGCCGCGCCCGAACGGCTTCCGGCACGGTTCACGTTCTGGGGTCGCCTGTGGAACACGTCGTACGGGAGCGGCAGGTTCGTCGTCGAGCTGACGTCGGACGATGGCGCCTCCTGGCGTGAGGTCGACCGTCTGGCCCGCGACAGTGCCGCGGAAATCCACGATGTCGAACTCGGGCCCGGCGACGCGGGGAAGCCGGTGCAGTTCCGGGTGCGATTCCATGCCGGCGCATGCGATGACCGCGTGCGTCTGATCGTCGACGATGTCCGACTGGAAGGCTTCGCGCCGCAGACGATCTTCCTGTCGCCCGAGGGAGACCATGACGGAGACGGGCTTTCCAATGGGGAGGAGGAGGCTCTGGGTTCGGATCCACTCGATGCGGACAGCGACGGTGACGGTGTGGAGGACAGTGTCGACAACTGCATCCTCGTGCCCAATACGTCGCAGCGCGATTGGATCCATCCGGGAGACGCCGGAGACGCCTGTGCCGATCCCGATGGCGACGGGGTCGCCGACGCGCTCGACAACTGCCCGGATCATCCGAACCGCGACCAGGCGAATGCGGACGGGGATTCCGCCGGGGATGCCTGCGACACGTATCCGGACGAGCGCTTGCGGGTGGAGGTCGATCTCCCGGAGTTCGGGACCCGTGGGGGCAAGGCCCTGCTCGAGCTACGGGTCGTCGGTGACGACGGCGACGTGCGCGAGGATCTCGCGGATCCACGCCTGCAGCTCTAACTCGTCGGTCCGGCTCGATTCGCGTCGGCGGCGCTGCGCGGGACGATCCTGGCCGGGGCAGGGACCTCCTTGGTCGAAGTGGAACTCGAACGGGGCGAACTGGCCGTGGAACTGGAACTCGATGACTCGGGTGTCGTGGGCCTCTACGGGCGCGATCCGGCTGGGCTTGGCGTCGAGTTCCCGATGGGACGACGGCTCGATTTCGAAGACGAGCCGCAGGGGTTGGCGTCCGTCCCGCAGGCGGAAGGATGGCGATGGGGGCATCCGCGTCCCTACGCCGCGACGGGCGCCGACGGCCGGCGCGTCTGGGCCACGAACCTCGGGGCTCCCGGATGGTACGTCAGGGACGGACTCTGGACGCCGGCCGTCGCGATTCCGGACAACCCCTCGGCACCGGTGATGTTCCGCGTCCGCCACGAGTTCACGGTGCGTACGCACGGGGCGGAGGGACGGATCGAGCACAGCGCCGACGACGGAGCGACGTGGGATCTCGAGGCGCGGTTCGATCTTCGCAGCGGACCCGGCTGGAGGACGACGACCGTCGGCGTCCCGCGCAACGCCAGCGTGCGGACCCGGTTCCTGCCGGATCTGCCCACGCGTGACAGGGCCACCGGCTGGACCGTCGACTGGATCGAGTGGGTCGACCTGCCACCGACACTGGTGATCCTGGAGTCCACCGGGGATGCCGACGGTGACGGGACGTCGAACGGGGACGAGATCGCCGCGGGTCTCGATCCGCGTTCGCAGGATCCTGATCTCGACGGCGTTTTCGACGGCAGCGACAACTGTTCGCTCGTGGCCAACGAGGACCAGCGGGACCTCGTCCACCCGGGTGGAGGAGGGGATGCCTGCGAGGACGCCGACGGCGACGGGGTCGTGGACGCCGACGACAACTGCCCGGTCGATCCGAATCCGGGGCAGCAGGACGGCGATCTCGACGGGCGTGGCGACGCCTGCGATGCCTACCCGGATCGCAGGCTCGTGGTCCGTCCCGTGTCCCCGGAATGGATCGCCCAGGGCGTGCCTTACGTGCTCGAGTACCGGCTGGAGAACGAGGACGGCGATCTGCAGGCGGACCTGGCCGGCCTGACCTACACCCTGGAGGTTTCCGGTCCGGCGCGTTTCGAGGGGCCCGTGGACCGGGGGCGGGTGCTGGATTGGGGAGACGGCCGTGCGGTGCGTGTCGAATTCGTCGGCGGAATGGTGCGTCTGCCTCTGGTCGCCGACGGTCTGGATGTCCTGGTTCTCGGCGGTCACGGAGAACCGCAGGATGCGGTGCGGTTCCACGACGGGGACATCTACACGTTCGAGCGATCCGACGAGGGCTTCGTGTCCTCCACGCCGGAGTTCTGGACCACGGGTCCGCCCGTTGCAGGCGAGGCGCGGGCGCGATCGGGGTCAAACGTCCTGGCGGCACGCCTGCCGGAGGGAATGAGTTCGCGGCAGATCGAGATCGAGTCACCGTCGTACACGCGATATCCCGGAGACGATTTCTATCTCGAGTACTGGTACTGGAGCGACCTGCCGCAGTGTCGGGAAGCGTGGGCGGCACAGTCGTCCGTCCGGCCCTATCGGGAGACCGGCGACGTGGTCTACGGTCGGTCCGGTCGGTGGCTCCGGATACGGACGCCGCTGCGGGCGCGGGACGCCACGTTCCGGGGAGCGTTCGTGGTCACGGCCGAGCAGCCTTGTGACGAGCCGGGCGTCGTGCTGTTCGACGACATCGCGATCCGGGGCATGAAGCACCGGATCCGGGTCTACGAGGCTGATGCGGACCCGGATCGTGACGGATGGGACAACGTGCAGGAACTCGAGGCCGGGACGAATCCCGCTTCCTGGGATACCGACGGCGACCTCGTCAAGGACTCTGCCGACAACTGTCCTCTCGTTCGGAACGGTTCCCAGAGCGACGTGATCACGCCGAACGGCATCGGCGACGCGTGTGACGACGGGGATCTCGACGGCGTGATGGATGCCGACGACAATTGCCCGTATGTGGGCAATCCGGAGCAGGAGGATCCGGATCAGGACGGGCGGGGCAGTGCATGCGACATCTGTCCGGACAACTGGAACCCCCGTCAGCTGGACGACGACGCCGACGGGCGGGGGAACGCGTGCGAAGCGTACGCCGGGCTGCCCGGCGTCGAGCACCTGCCGGATCGCGTGCCGGTGGCAGGCGTGCGGATCGAGATCGATCCACATCGTCGCGTGGCTTGGGTGACGGACCATGTCGCGTCCCGGCTGCATGCGATCGACCTTGTTCCAGGAAGGCTCGTTCGAAGCTACCGGCTCGAAGGCTGGCCGGAGGCCGTCCGGCTCGATCCGTCCGGAAATGGACTGTGGCTGCTGACGGCGCGGTGGGATCGGTCACGCGAAGAGGATCGCGTCGAGGCCGGCACGATCGCGTTCATCGATCTCGAACGATCGACCCTCACGCGCCGCTTCGACGTCGATGTCGATCCGCGGGACCTCGCGGCGCTGGCCGGTGGCCGCCTTGCGGTGACGGGAACGCGGGCGGGCGAGGGGCTGCTTTCGATCTACGATGCCGAGACGGGCACGCTGCTCGATCGGATGCCGACCCCCGAGGACGGCACGCTGCTGGCCCCTCCCGCGGGAGATCGCTTGTACGTGGGCAGCCGGGTGCCCGCGCCACCGCGGGTGACCCGCATCGACGTCGATCCATCCGGCCGGATGTACCCCGTGTCCGTCCTGTTCGACACGCCGGAGATCAGCACGCTCGGGCGCGGCTGGTTCGTTTCGGACGGCAGCCGGTTCATCGGCGGCGGCGGTGCGGTGGTGACCAGCTCGGATGATCCGGCTGCCGATCTCGCGTTCCAAGGCGGTCTCCGGGCCCGGCAGGTCGCGCACGCGATCTGGGACCCGTGGGCCGGGGAGATCCTCGCGCTGCAGGGCAACTCGCTGCGGCTGCACGACGGCGAGACGCTCGAGACGCTCCGCGTCGTCGAGCTGTGGTCACCCGGCGGAGCGCTGGTCAAGCAGCGCAAGAACGTTGTCGTGCTCGAACCGGACGTCGACGAGCTGCTCATCCAGAGGTTCGAGATCAACCACGTGCCGGAGGCCGATGCCGGCGAAGACCAGGTCCTCGAGTGCGAGGCGGATCTGGCGGCGCGCGGCACGCTCGACGGGCGCGGCACGCGGGACAGGGACTCGCCGCCCGGCACGACCGAGGACATCGTCGCCTGGTCGTGGCGCGAGGGCGACGTCGAACTCGGCACGACGCCAGTGGTGACGACGAGCTTCGCTCTGGGCCGGCACGACGTCACGCTGACGGTCACCGATGCATCGGACGCACGCGACGACGACGACGTGATCGTGGAGGTCGTCGACACGATCGCTCCCTCCGGGGGGGTGGCGTTCCCGGCGTCCGGGGCGTGCTTCGGTCCGGGCGCACTTCCGGTCGTGATCGAGGACGACTTCGCGGATGCCTGCGATCCGGCGATCGCGCGCACCTGGAGTCCGGCGGGACCGATCGTCGAGGCCCACGGCGACCATGTCGTCACCGTCACTGCGACCGATCGCGCGGGCAACGAGGCGTCCGACGTCGCCAGCTTCACCGTCGACCGGATCGCACCGGAGGTCGCGTGGGTGCCGTTGCCGCCGCGGCTGGTGCTGCCGGTCCGGCTGGAGTTCACCGCGACCGACGACGACGGAGCCTTCGGCGATCCGGTCCACGAGTGGATCGAAGTCGACGGCTGCCGCGTCTACGACGGCTTCGAGGACGGCGATGGTGATGGCCGGCTGGTCGACGAGACGATCCTGCTCGATGACGCCCTGTTGTGCCGCGTCTACGTCCGCTGCGGCAAGACGCAGTGGCCGGCGGCCCGACTGCGCGTGACGGCCGAGGACTGCGGCGGGAATCGGGGGAGCGACGAGGTCGTTGCGCCATGGCCGCTGGCGATCGTGCCGGATCGCTGCCGGCAGGAGCGATAGAAGCCCCGCCGCTCGCGGTGCGGTATCCGTGGCGGTCGGCCGGCGCTAGAGCCTCCCCGGAAGCGGTGCGCCGTGGCTCTCGCCGCGGCGGTTCGCTACGCTCGCCTTCGCGGCGAGAGCAACGGCTGCCGGAGACCTGCAACGACTGGCGATCACACGACCTCCGTGGAGAAAATTCCGCATAGAACGCTACACGAACACGGGAAGCGCGTGGTGCGGGAGCTGGCGGTGTCGGAGACCACCGGCACGACGGCGGATCTGTGGTCCTACGTCTGGGCCGGTTCGACGCTGCTGCGGGCGCGGTACGCAAGCAGCGGGGATTGGCTCTACGCGCACCAGG
>JAJRXN010000146.1 GCA_024276295.1 Acidobacteriota bacterium | reverse complement strand
CCGGGGCGGAGAAGGACACTCCCGGCCTGTTCGAGCGGGCCGACGGCGGCACGCTGTTCCTCGACGAGATCGGCGAGATGAGTCCCGGTCTGCAGGCCAAGCTGCTCCGCGTGCTGCAGGACGGCGAGTTCCGGCGCGTCGGCGGCGTCGAGGTGCTCCGCGCCGACGTCCGGCTGGTCGCGGCGACCCACCGCGACCTGCCCGGGCTGATCCGCGAGGGGCGTTTCCGCGAGGATCTCTACTTCCGTCTCAACGGGATCACGGTCCGGCTGCCCCCTCTCCGCGAGCGGCGGGAGGACATTCCGGTGCTCGTGCGCCACGTGCTCAAGCGCCTGTGCGCCGAACTGACCCGTCCCGTGCCCGACGTCGCGCCCGACGTGATGCGTGCCCTGATCGCCCACGACTGGCCCGGAAACGTCCGGCAGCTCGAGAACGTCGTCCGGAGACTGCTGCTGATGTCCGACGGTGACCGGATCGACCGCAGCGCGCTGGAGGCCGACCCGGAACTCGGTGCCGCCGGTCGCCGTCCACCGCCGGTCGGGCACCGGCCGGACCCGCCGGTGGGCGACGACGAACGGGGCCGGCTGGTCCGGGCCCTCGAAGAGGCGGGCGGCCGGAAGAACGACGCCGCCGCGCTGCTCGGGATCAGTCGCGCGACGCTGTACCGCAAGCTCAAGAAGCACGGGCTTCTCTGACGCAGGCCGCGTTGTCGGTGCCGGGGGCTCGCGACGACCCGACGTGAGCGGTGCCCAGCCTCCAAGTGACTGAAAACAGGAGACATGACTCGTCCGTCTCATGCGAGACGTCTCACGGGTGAGACGTTTCCGTTTGGGTGTATCACGAAGACAAGATCAATGAATTCAATGAGTTGCGGCATCGGCCGGCTGGCCCGCTTCTTGCGATCTCTGGGGCTGCCGGAGGCCCCGGATCCGGCGGAACCGAGGAAGGAGCCACACGATGCGCAACACGACGATGACGAGAAGCAAGTCTTGCTGGCGGGTGCTGGTCGCGATCGCCGCGATCATGACCGCCGGCATGGCAGCCGCCTGGGCGGCGCCGACCAGCGATCTTCCCCGCGTGACGGTGGCCGGGGACGTGGCCGCCTGGCTCGAGGCGGGCGACGCGGCGGCGCAGGACCGGCTGCCGGTCGTGATCCAGCTTCGCGAAGGACAGTCGCTCGAGGATCTTGGCCTCGCTGCGGGTGAGGTGTTCCGCACCGACCGGCTCGGGGCGATCGCCGCGGAACTCACCCGTGAGCAGGTCGAGCGCCTGGCGGCGGCCAGCGGCGTGCTCTCGATCGCCCCGGACCGGCTGCTGTACGCCAACCTCGCGGTGGCACGTTCGGCGATCGGCGGCGATCTCGCCTACACGAACTACGGTCTGACCGGCCGGGGCGTGACCGTCGCGATGATCGACAGCGGGCTCGCGCCGGAGGCCGCGGTGCCCGAAGATCGCGTGCTCGCGCGGGTCGACTTCGTCGATCCGGACGGCGATGCCGACGACCTCCATGGCCACGGCACGCATATCGCCGGGATCATCGCCGGCGAGGGCGGTGTCGCTCCCGAGGCGAACCTCGTCGTGCTGCGGGTGCTCGACGAGCAGGGCGCCGGCCGGCTCTCGAGCGTGCTGCAGGCGATCGACTGGGTGATCGCCCACAAGGACGAGTACGACATCCGGGTGATCAACATGTCGCTCGGCTACGCGCCGCGGATGTCGATCCTCGTCGACCCGGTCAACATCGCGGTCCGCAAGGCGTGGCGCGCCGGCCTCCTGGTGGTGGCGACCGCCGGCAACCGGGGCCGTGACGGCGCGATGACGATCAACGCGCCGGGCAACGATCCGCTGGTGCTGACGATCGGGGCGATCAACGACTTCAACACGGTCGAGCGTGGGGACGACGGTGTCACGACGTACTCCGGACGCGGTCCTTCCTACGGTGACCGGGTGCTCAAGCCGGACGTCGTCGCCCCGGGCAACCGGATCGTCGGGCCGCTGGCTCCGGAGGGGAGCCTCGCCAGCGAACACCCCGAACTCGTCAAGGACGGTCAGCTCGAGCTTTCCGGGACGAGCATGGCGGCCGGGTTCGTCTCCGGTGCCGCCGCCCTGCTGCTCGAGAGGAACCCGACGCTGACCAACGACGCGATCAAGACGGTCTTCATGCGCACCGCCGAGAAGCTCCCCGACTGGACCCCCTACGAGCGCGGAGCAGGCTACATCGACGTGATGGCGGCGCTGGAGATGTCGGACCTGTTCGTCGACGTGCCGCACTTCAACTCCTCGTCGCCGCTGCACGGCCAGCGGGCCGAAGGGGAGTTCCTGTTCACGTTCACGCCGGTTCCCGGAGCGATCCACCCGCTGAGCCTCGAGGAGGCCCAGGCGGTCTACGGTGACGGTCTGCTGTGGATGGACGGTCTGCTGTGG
>JAJRXN010000145.1 GCA_024276295.1 Acidobacteriota bacterium | reverse complement strand
TCGCTGTCGGGGATTCCGGGCATCGCCGAGGTCCCGCTGCTGCGCCGGCTGTTCGGCACGACCGAGGAGAGCAAGACCAACACCGAGATCGTAATCACGCTCACGCCGCACATCATCCGCGTGCCGGACATCCGGCCGATCGACCTCGTGCCGCTGTGGGTCGGCACCGAAGAGCGGATCAAGCTCCGCGGCGTGGCCCGCAACGCGCTCGGCGAGAGCCCGTTCGCCGGTCCGAGTCCGTGGGAGGAGATCGAGCGCGAACTCAACGGCGGCGAGACCGCCGGACAGGAGCAGCCGGGGCGGATCAGGGTCGGGACGAAGGGGCGCGAGACGGGCGCCGAAGAGGAAGAGCCCGCGCGGCCGCGGCGCGGTCGCCGGCGCGCCGAGCCACCGCCGGAACCGCTGCCGGAGGTCGACGCCGTCGAGGACGTGGCGCCACCGGGCGGCTTCGGCGGCGAGGAGCCGGTGACCGGCACCGGCGAGGCCGATGAGCCCGAGACCCCTCCGATGCCGGCCCAGGTCCGACTCGCGCCGAGCGCGGCCACGGTGACGAGCGGCGACCCTCTGGCGGTGGAGGTGCTGGTGGCCAACGCGACGAGGGTCTCGCAGGTCAATTTCCAGCTCCGCTACGATCCGAAGGTGCTGCGGTTCGTCCCGCCGGCCGAGCCGGGCGAGTTCCTCGCGCAGGACGGGGCGCCGGTCGACGTCCAGGCGGTCGAGAGCGCCGAGGGCGGGCTGATCGTCGTATCGGTCAGCCGTGCCGGCGGGCAGTCGGCCGCCTCGGGCGGAGGACGGCTGGTGCGGTTGAACTTCGTCGCCGTCGGGCCGGGCGAGGCCGGGTTCGGCTTCTCCGCGGCGCAGGTCCGCGGGCCACGGAGCCAGGCGTGGCCGGCGTCGTTCCGCACGGCGAGGGTCCAGGTCACGCCATGAGACGCCGGGCTTCATCGGATGACCGCGGGTTCAGCCTCGTCGAGCTGTGCGCGACGATCTTCCTGCTGGGGATCATGGCCGGCATCGCGCTGCCGATCGCCCACACGATGGAGCGCCGGGCGCGCGAACTCGAGCTGCGGCGCGTGCTGCGCGAGATGCGGCGCGCAATCAACGAGTACCACCACGTCGTGCAGACCGTGCCGACCGCCAAGCAGAACGCGACCGACGAAGACTGGCCGGAGGATCTCGACGTCCTGGTCGAGGGGCTCGACCTCGGCCTGGCCAAGGAAGTCAAGGTCAAGTTCCTGCGACGGATCCCGGTCGATCCGCTCACGGGCGAGGCCGAGTGGGGCAAGCGGTCGAGCAAGCAGGATCGGGACGACGACTCGTGGGACAACTCGCACGTGTACGACGTCTTTTCACTCGCCGAGGGTACGGCCCTCGACGGAACGGAGTACAGCACATGGTGACCGAACGCTCGAACGCCCCCGCTGCTGCACGTTCCGGCGGGTTCACGTTGATCGAACTGATGGTGGTCGTCGCCGTGATCGGGCTGCTGGTCGGCGTCGCGATGCCGACGTATCGCAACGCGATCACCCGGGCGCGCGAGTCGGTGCTCCAGGAGAACCTGTTCATCCTGCGGCAGACGATCGACCGCTACTACGCCGACAAGGGCTACTACCCGCAGGCGCTCGACGTGCTGGTCGACGAGGGCTATCTCCGGCAGATTCCCGTCGATCCGTTCCTCGGGCGCAACGAGTGGGAAGAGGTTCTCGCCGACCCGGACACCAGCCTCGATGCGAGTCAGCCGCCGGGAGTGTGGGACGTGCGGAGCCTGGCCGACGGCTCGACACGCGACGGGAGGCCGTTCTCCGACCTGTGAGGCGAGGCGGTGCGGCCGCAGGCCGCATCGCCGCTCCCACTGGCCGCGAAGCAGGCACGCGGTACCTTCATCGGAGGTCTCCGGGTGCGCGAGGAAGCGAAGATGAGGCAGAACAGCATGAAATGGACCTTGGCAACCGTCGCCCTCGTGGCGCTGCTGGCGCTGGCCGGCTGTGAGAAGACCGACCCGGTGGCGCAGACCGACTGGGTCGTCGACGTGACGGCCTCCCCGAGTTCGCACCCGGTGGTTCCGGGGCCGGACCAGCCGGTCGAGTCGAAGATCATCGTCGTGGTGTTCGACGCGGCGGGGATTCCGCAGGGCGGCATCGGCCTGCGCTGCTCGACGACCGCGGGGCGGCTCGAGAGCGACGGCAACAGGATCCGGACCGACTCTACCGGGACGGCGCTCGACCGGCTGTTCACGACCGCGACCGCCACCGTGCGCTGCTCGTCCGGCGCGGCGTTCGGCGAGACGACGGTGACCATCGGGGACCAGAACCAGGCGCCGGCGGCGGTGATCAGCATCACGCCGCGCGACCAGCAGAAGGTCAACCAGACGGTGGCCTTCAGCGGCGCGCAGAGCACCGACCTCGACGGGCGGATCGTCGAGTACCGCTGGTCGCTGCTCTCGACCAATCCCGACCCCGGGCGCGACAATCCCGAGCAGCTCGTGTTCCCCGAGGGGCAGGACAGCTTCACGCGGCAGTTCCAGAACGCCCAGCAGCTCGAGGTGTCGCTGACCGTGGTCGACGATCTCGGCGCGCTCAGCTCGCCGCCGGCGGTCGAGAACTACGAGATCGTCACCAACCTCTCGCCGACGGCCGACGCGGGACCGGCCCAGACCGGCCAGGTCAACACGAACAACCCGGGCAGTCCGACAGGCATCAGCTGCACGGTCAACCAGGTCAGCGGCTGCGGGTCGACCGATCCGGACGGCCGGATCCTGACGTACCGCTGGAACTGGGGCGATGGCCGCGAGAACTTCATCAACAACGTCTGCACCGCGGGCCACACGTACTTCCCGTCCAGCCTGCCGGCGAGCTTCACCGTGACGCTGACGGTCTACGACGACGGTGACGGCACGTGCGGTCCCCGCGGACCGACGGGCGACACCTGCCCGACGCGCGGGACGGGAGAGGACACGACGACGGTCACCTGTCCGGCGCCGTGAGCCGGGGCGGAGGAGAGCCGACGATGACGCGCGGCGCGAAGGCTTCGGGCCGCAGGCCGCTCGGGTCCGGCGAGGAAGGGGGGTTCCTGCTGCTGGGGACCCTGGTGACGATCCTCGTCGGCTCGATCCTGACCGGCGTGCTGGCCGAGGAGTGGGCGGTCGTCGAAAAGCGCGAGCGCGAGGCGGAGTACCTGTTCATCCAGGAGGAGTTCGCGCTGGCGATCCTCGAGTTCCAGAAGGACCAGGGGCGGTTTCCGACCGAGCTGTCGGAGCTGGTCGAGAACAAGGGCCAGAAGAACCAGCTCTTCCTGCGCAAGGAGTACAAGGACCCGATCACTCGCGCCAGGAGCATGGAGGACTGGTGCCTGCTGCAGGTCGGTGCCTCGGGGCGCGTGACGTCGTCCTGCAACGACGCGGGCGATCCGAACCAGCTCGGTCTCGGCAGCAACCTGCGGATCGGCGAGGAGGTCGGCCAGCCCTCGACCCGCCGGATCCAGGGGCTCGCCGTCGGCGCCTCGGGGCTCGTCGGTGTGCATTCGCGCAGCACCGAGCGCGCTTTCAACACGCTCAAGCGCGACGACGAGACCTACAACCGCTGGTACTACACGTTCGACCAGTACCAGAAGGACATGAACGCCCGCGGCATTCCGGGACTCTCGCAGGGCCAGGGCCAGACTCTCGGCAAGGGACAGAACCAGCCGGGACGGCAGCAGGGGCGCCCGCGCCGTCGGTAGCGCGCGCCGCGGCGTGTGCGATACTCGCCGACCTCCTGACCGGCCTGCTGGGAGAATCCCTCGATGATCCGACGCGAAGTCCGCCCCGACGGCCTGACCCTGCTGTTCGAGGACGTGCCCGGGGTCCGTTCCGCCGCCATCGGCGTCTGGCTCAAGATGGGCAGCCGGCACGAGCCGCCGCGGCTGTCCGGCATCAGCCACTTCATCGAGCACCTGGTCTTCAAGGGCACCGCCACGCGAACGGCCCAGGAGATCTCGCTGCTCGCCGACCGGATCGGCGGCAACCTCGACGCGTTCACCTCGCGGGAAATGACCTGTTTCTACGCCCGCTGCCTCGACGAGCACCTGCCGATCGCCACGGATCTCGTCGCCGACATCGTCCGCGCCCCGCGCTTCGATCCGGTCGAACTCGAGCGCGAGCGCAACGTGATCCTCGAGGAGATCCGGATGGTCAACGACGCGCCGGAAGACCGCGTCTACGACCTGCTGTCCGAGACGATCTGGCCGCGCCACGCCCTCGGCCGGCCGATCCAGGGGACCGAGCAGACCGTCGGCACGATGTCCCGGGCGACGGTGATGCGCTGGTTCCGCAAGGCCTATGTCCCGGGCAACCTGGTCGTCGCGGTCGCCGGACGGATCGGGGCCGCGAACCGCCG
>JAJRXN010000144.1 GCA_024276295.1 Acidobacteriota bacterium | reverse complement strand
GGAACCCCTCCATGCGGAATCGGCGGGGCAAGCCCCGCCGCTACGGGGGACGTCGGGATGGGGGATCGTTGCGCAACGGCGGCGACGCGATGACGGATCGTCCCGTAGCGGCGCCCCTTGGGGCGCCGATTTCGGATAGAGACGTTTTCAAGCGAAATCGGCGGGGCAAGCCCCGCCGCTACGGGCGCCGATCCTGCATGGGAACCCCTCCATCCGGAATCGGCGGGTTAACCTTGTTTCATGAGCGGCCACCTGTTTCCCGAGGAACCGCCGGCACCTCCGCCCGACGCTCCTCTCGCCGAGCGGATGCGGCCACGGCGGCTCGACGAGGTCGTCGGCCAGCGGCACCTGGTCGGCGAGGGCGGGTTCCTGCGGCAGGCGATCGCCGCCGGGGCGCTGCCGTCGCTGATCCTCTGGGGGCCACCCGGCTCGGGCAAGACGACCCTCGCGCGGCTGCTCGCGCGCGAGAGCGGACGCGAGTTCTTCGCGCTCTCCGCGGTGACCTCGGGCGTCGCCGACGTACGCCGCGTCGTCGAGGCGGCGCGCCGGCTGCGCGGCGGGGGACGCGGCGCGCTGCTGTTCATCGACGAGATCCACCGCTTCCACAAGGGCCAGCAGGACGCGCTGCTCCCGCACGTCGAGGACGGCACGGTCACGCTCGTCGGGGCGACGACCGAGAACCCGGCCCACACCGTCGTCGCCCCGCTGGTCTCGCGCTGCCGGGTGCTCGTGCTCCGCCCGCTGTCGCCGGACGATCTCGAGACGATCCTCCGCCGGGCGCTGGCCGACGCCGAGCGCGGCCTCGGCGCCCTCGCGCTCGACGTGCCGGACGACGTGCTCGCGGCGATCGCCGACGAGGCGGACGGTGACGCGCGGCGCGCGCTGACGACGCTCGAGATCGCGGTGTCGATCGCCCGTGCACGGGCGGGAGAGGGTGAACGGGCGGCCGTCACCCCGGACGACGTGCGGAGCGCCGCCCAGCGCCGGCTGCTCCGTGCCGATCGCCAGGGGGACGCGCACTACGACCTCGCCTCGGCGTTCATCAAGTCGCTGCGCGGATCCGATCCGGACGCCGCGGTGTACTACCTGATGCGGATGGTCGAGTCCGGCGAGGATCCGCGCTTCGCCGCCCGTCGGATGATGATCTTCGCCGCCGAGGACATCGGCTTGGCCGATCCACGGGCCCTCGATCTGGCCGTGGCCGCGGCCGAGGCGTTCGACCGGCTCGGCCTGCCCGAGGGGACGCTGCCGCTGGCCGAGGCGGCGCTCTACCTGGCGACGGCGCCGAAGTCGAACGCCGTGATCGTCGCCCGGAACGCCGCGGCGCGGGCGGTGCGCGAGCGGGGCAACCTGCCGATCCCGCCCGAACTGCGCGATGCGACCGCGGCGACCTCGCGCGCCGCGGGGGCCGGGCGCGGCTACCGGTATCCCCACGACGAGGCGGGCCACCACGCGGCGGTGCCGTATCTTCCGGAGGCGCTGCGCGGGACGAGGTTCTACGAGCCGTCGGACCAGGGCGAGGAGACGGCCGTCGCCGCGCGTCTGGAACGTTGGCGCGAAGCCGTCCGTCGCGCGTCGGGACCCGGCACGAGGTGATGGTGACCCCGACGGGACTCGAACCCGTGTTCCCGGCTTGAAAGGCCGGTGTCCTGACCGCTGGACGACGGGGCCACGGTGCGATCCGAGCGTGGCCGGATGACGACGAGGCGGGAGTCTAGCGCGGATTCTCCGGGCTGTCCCGTGCGGCGGCCCCCGGGACGCGCCGGCGGCGGATTCATGGCTCTCCGTGGGCCTCGATCGCCTGGCGCGACGACGCCCAGTCCCCGCGCCACGCCTCGAGGGCGTCGACCGCCGGCGGCCGTCGGGCCCGGGCCCGCTCCTCGATCGGCTCGAGATACCGCGCCGCGTGCGGGTCGAACCGCTCGAGCCCCCGGCGGGCCAGCGCGATCAGCGCCTCGGCCAGCTCGCCCGCGCCGGCGCCGCCCGGGGCGCGCGCCTCGAGCCCGTCGCGCGCGGCGTCCTCGAGAAAGCGCACCCGCTGCCCGTACTCCCAGCCGGCGAACAGTGCGAGCGCCTCGTCCTGGAGCGCGGAGTCGCCGTAGACCAGCCCCGCGGTCAGTGCCGCGTAGCCCATCACGAGATCGAGCCGGTTGGCATCGACCGAGCGCAGTTCGAGGTAGCTCTTGAGCCGCGCTTCCGGGAAGACCGTCGTCAGGTGCAGGTCCCAGTCCTCGAACCGCGGCTCGAGCCCGGACACGCCGCCGGCGAGGAACCTGCGGAACGGGACGCCGGCCAGGTCGATCAGCCGTCCGTCGCGCTCGATGAAGAACATCGGCGCGTCCATCACCCAGCCGGCGTAGTCCTCGATCGTCGAGTCGGAGGCGCAGGCCGGCTCCGGCAGCCCGCAGCGGTCGGCGTCGACCTCGCGCCAGATCCGCGCGCGGCGACTCAGGAACCCGCTCGGCCGGCCCGCCGCGAGGGGCGAGTTGGCGAACAGCGCGTTGAGCACTGGGGCCATCCACAGTGAGAGCCGGAGCATCCGCGCCGCCTGCTCGGGGCTCTCGACGTCGAGGTTGACCT
>JAJRXN010000143.1 GCA_024276295.1 Acidobacteriota bacterium | reverse complement strand
GGGCGTCTTCCCGAAGGGTGCGTCGTCTTCGTCCGGGGGGCGCTTCCGGGGGACGTGGTCCGCGTCCGGATCGAGCATCGCAGGTCGGGATTCGTCGAGGGGGTGACCGACGGATTCATCGAGCGCGCGCCGGACCGGGTCGAGCCGCCGTGCGCGCACCAGACGGAGTGTGGCGGCTGCCCGCTGATGCCGCTGGCGCCGGCGCGGGCGCTGGCGCTCAAGGTGCGCCACCTCCGCGAGACGCTGCGCAGGATCGGCCGCGTCGAACCGCCGCTGGCGGGCGTGATCGAGGCGCCGGAGCCGCTGCGGTACCGCACGCGGCTGCGCTTCGCGGTGGCGCCGCGCGACGAGGGCGGCACGATCGGGTATCACGCGGCCGATGCGCCGTCACGGCTCGTGCCGGTCGAAGACTGCCTGCTCGCGCCCGCCGAGGCGACGCACCTGGCGCGCGAACTCGTCGCACGGCTCGAAGCGGCGACACCGCGGGAGGCCGGGCGCCCCTGGCCGGAGCACGTCACGGCTCACGCTTCACGAGACGCAGGCGCGTTCCTGCTGGCGGTCGAAGGGCCTGCAGGCGAGTGGCCCGAGGCGGGTCCGGCCGCGGAAGCACTCGTGCGCGAGACACCGGCGCTGGTCGGCGTCGTGCGGCTCGCGCATCGTCGCGGACGGATCGTCGCCCGCGAGACGCTTGGCGGCAGACCGCGGCTGTCGGACCGCCTGGCCGGGCTGCGGGTCGCCATCGAGGCGGGGACGTTCCTGCAGGTTCATCCGGCCGTCGCGGAGCGGGTCTACGAGGCGGTCGCCACGGAGGTCCGGGCGGATGCGGAGAGCGATCCGGCAGCCCTGCTCGACCTGTACTGCGGGCAGGGAATCGCCGGGCTGGTCGCCGCCGCGCCGGCGACGCGCCTGCTGGGGATCGAGCGTGACGGCGCCGCGGTCCGCGCCGCCCGCCGCCTGGCGCGCCGGGCCGGCCATCGGCGGGCCCGCTTTCGTGCAGGGGACGTCCCGCGCGTGCTCCACGGGCTGGCGGAGCGTCGCGAGGCGTTCGAGAAGATGATCGTCAACCCCCCGCGTGCCGGCGCCGGACCGGTCCTCGCCCGGCTGGCGCCGCGACTCGCGGCGCGCAGGATCGTGATCGTCTCGTGCCATCCGGCGTCGCTCGCCCGCGACGCGCGGTCGCTGGTCGAGGCCGGCTACGCGCCGCGGCGCGTGATCGCGGCGGACATGTTCCCGCAGACCTCGCACATCGAGGCGGTCCTGACGATGGAGCGGGAGCCGTCGCGATGAGCGTACTGCTCGCGCTGGCCGTGCTGGCGACGGCCGGCTCGCCCGGCGCCTGTCCGCTGGACGGGATCGCCCGTTCAGGACGGCCCGCCGCCGCGGTTCGCGATGCGGGACGATCGGCGACGTCCGGCGCCTTCGACCGGCGCTGCCGCGTGCTCGGTCTCGCCGCGCTCGACCATCTCGACAGCCGGGGTGCCGCGGCCTGCACCGCCTGGGAACGGCTCGTCGCCGAGCCCGCGGACGCCGACCTGCTCGTGCTGCGCGGCTGGCACGCCTGGCGCTGCGGGCGCGTGCGCGAGGCCCACCGCGATGCCCTGGCCGCGCTGCGCGAGGACGAGCGCGCGGCCCTGGCCTGGGCGCTGCTCGGGCAGGTGCTCGCCGCGCGATTCCGCGACGAGGCCGGCCGGCGCGC
>JAJRXN010000142.1 GCA_024276295.1 Acidobacteriota bacterium | reverse complement strand
CGACGCGGTGATCATGCGCCATCCGCTCGACGGCTCGGCGCGATTCGCCGCGGATCACATCGGCGTGCCGGTCTTCAACGCCGGCGACGGCAAGCACGAGCACCCGACACAGACGATCCTCGACCTGTTCACGATCCGCGAACACGCCGGCCGTCTCGAGGACCTCGACATCGGGCTCTCCGGCGACCTGAAGTACGGCCGGACGGTCCACTCGCTGGTGGTCGCGCTCTCGAAGTTCCCCGGGATCCGGCTGCACACTTTCGCCCACGAGGCGATCGACCTGCCGCCGGCTCTCGAGGCGTACGCCCGCGAGCACGGCATGGAGGTCCGGCGCCACGAGAGCCTGGCCGAAATCGCGTCCGCGGTGGACATCCTGTACCAGACGCGGATCCAGAAGGAGCGCATGCCGGACCGGTCCGAGTTCGAGAAGGCGCGGGCGATGGGACGCTTCACGCTGGAGATCCTCGAGACGACCCGCGACGGCTTCGGGCTGATGCACCCGCTGCCGATCGACAAGACGTCACCGTCGATCGATCCGGAGATCGACGGCCACCCGAAGGCGCTCTACAAGACGCAGGCCGGCAACGGCGTCCCGACGCGTCTGGTCGAACTGGCGCTCTCGCTCGGACTGCTCGGCGAGACGTTCTCGGGCGAAGCGTGGCACGACCCGCCGGTCGACGACGCGTTCATCGAGGAGCGCGAGATCCTCGACAAACCGGTGCGGACCGACGTCTCGATCCGGCCGATCCGCGACAACGGCGTCGTGATCGACCATGTCGCACCGTACCGCGAGGAGGCGCTGGTGCGCATCCTGCGGGTCCGTGAACGGCGCGACATCTACCGCGCGGCGACGGTCAAGTCACGGCGCAGACCGGATCACGTCAAGGGCATGCTGATGATCGAGGACCGCGAGTTCGGCGAGGCCGAGCTGCGGGCGATCGCAGCGGTTTCGCCCGGCTGCACGGTCAACATCATCCGCAGCGGACGCGTCGAGCGGAAGTTCCGGCTCTCGCTGCCGGAGCGGATCCACGGCATCCCCGGGCTGCTGTGCGGCAACCAAGGCTGCGTCACGCGGCCCGAGCACCTCGAGTCGGTCCCGGTCGTGCTGCACCGCGCGGGCGAGCAGGCGGTGCGCTGCCACTTCTGCGACCACCTGATGGACACGGTCCTGTTCGAATAGCCCGCGCGGCGAGCCGCTACGACCGCCGGCGTCCGTCGACCTCTCGCGAGCGGGGCAGCGGGACGTACTCGACCGACGGCCGGCGCTGCACCGTCTGCGGGTAGAGCCGCATGATGCGGTGGATCTCCTCCGGCATCTCGGTGCTCACCGGCAGTCCCAGCTCTCGCGCCTCCTGGACCGTGATCGGGTAGTCGTGGGTCCACGTCCCCGTCGACAGCGTCTCGGCCACGGCGCGGGCGCGCTCCTCACCGAGACGCTCGGTGAGCAGATCCTCGACGACGCTCCGTACCTGGCGGATCGCCTTTTCCGCGACGTCGGCCATGATGAACGTCTCGTCGGAGATCTCGCTGGCCGGCTTGCGCTCGAGCACCTTGAGGATCGAGGCCGCCGGGTGCTGACCGAGCTGCGGGTCGACCGGGCCGAGCACGGCGTTCGGATCCATCACGATCTCGTCGGCAGCCAGCGCGATCAGCGTGCCGCCGGACATCGCGTAGTGCGGCACGAACACCGTAACCTTGGCCGGATGCCGGCGCAGCGCGCAGGCGATCTGCTCGGCGGCGAGCACGAGCCCGCCCGGCGTGTGCAGGATCATGTCGATCGGCACGTCGTCGTCGGTGAGCTGGATCGCCCGCAGGACCTCCTCGGAGTCCTCGATGTTGATGTAGCGCACCAGCGGGAAGCCGAGCAGGCTCATCGTCTCCTGGCGGTGGATCAGCGCGATCACCCGGCTGCCACGCCGACGCTGCAGGCGATCGAGCGTGCGCAGGCGGCTCGACTCGAGCAGCTTCTGGCGCACGACGGGCTGGAGCGCCGACAGCATGAAGAACACCCAAAGGAGCGAGAAGAAGTCCATCGCGGTGCCTCCTTCCGGCGGGGTGCGGAAGGCCGCCCGGCCGCACGAAGCGCGATTGTGCTATTGCTTGGGATCGACTAGCATTCTGTCAACCGATCGATGTCATCCTTGCAGCGGCCGATCATCTTCGGCGAAGTCCTGTTCGATCGCTTCCCCGACGGAAGCGAGGTGCTCGGTGGGGCTCCCTTCAACGTCGCGTGGCATCTCGCCGCCTTCGGGCTCGACCCGCTGCTCGTGACCCGGATCGGTGACGACGGGCCCGGCCGCCGCGTGCTCGACGCGATGGCGCACCGGGGGCTCGACGCGAGCGGCGTCCAGCTCGATCCCGAGGCTCCGACCGGCCTGGTCCGCGTTCGACTCGACGGCGACGGACCGGGCTTCGAGATCCCTCCGGACCAGGCGTTCGACCGGATCGACGCCGGCGAGGCACTGCGGGCCGCCGGCGCCGGCGCGCTGCTCTATCACGGGAGCCTGGCGGTGCGCGCTCCCGCCTCGGCCGCCGCGCTGGCGGCGCTGCGCGAGGCGCTCGGCGTGCCACGGTTCGTCGACGTCAATCTGCGCGCTCCGTGGTGGGAAGCCGGCGCCGTCCGGCGGCTCGCCTCGGCCGCCGCCGTGGTCAAGCTCAACGACGAAGAGCTGCGGGCGCTGCTGGCCGGCGAAGCGCCCGCCGACCTCCGCCTCGATGAACTCGCCGGCACGGCCCGCCTGGCGTTCGGCGCCGACTGGCTCGTCGTGACCGCCGGAGCCGAAGGTGCGCTGGTCGTCACCGCCGACGGCGAGGTGCTGCACGAACGCCCGCCGGACGAGGTCGCCGTCGTCGACACCGTCGGCGCCGGGGATGCGCTGTCCGCGGTGACGATCGCCGGCCGCCTGGGACGCTGGTCTCCGCGGACGACCCTTCACCGGGCCGTGGCGTTCGCCTCGCGGATCTGCGGGATCCGCGGGGCCGTGCCGGACGATCCGACGTTCTACGAACCGACCCTCGCCGCGTGGAAGGAGCCGGACAGGTGACCGAACGATCCGACAGCGGCCTGTACCTGGTGATGATGAGCATCCACGGCCTCGTGCGCGGGTTCGACATGGAACTCGGGCGCGACGCCGACACCGGCGGACAGGTCAAGTACGTCGTCGAGCTGGCCCGCGCGCTGGCGGCCGACGCCCGCGTGTCGCGGGTCGACCTGCTGACGCGGCGGATCGAGGATCCCAAGGTCGATCCATCGTACGCCGAGCCGCTCGAGCCGCTGGCCGAGGGGGCGTATCTCGTCCGACTGCCGTTCGGACCGCGCCGCTACCTGCGCAAGGAGACGCTCTGGCCGTACCTCGGCTCGTTCATCGACGAGGCGCTGCAGCACTTCCGCCGCATCGGCCGGGTCCCGGACCTGATCCACGGCCACTACGCGGATGCCGGACTGTGCGGAGCGCACCTCTCGGCGGTGCTCGGCGTGCCGTTCGTGCAGACGGGGCACTCGCTCGGCCGGGTCAAGCTGGCCCGGCTGCTGGCCCAGGGGATGAGCCCGCTGTCGATCGAGTCGCGCTACCACATCCGGCAGCGCATCGAGGCCGAGGAGGTCGCCCTCGACAACGCCGGCCTGGTGATCGCCAGCACGCGCCAGGAGGTCGACGAGCAATACGCCCTCTACGACAACTACGTCCCGGAGCGGATGGCGGTGATCCCTCCCGGCGTCGACCTCGGGCGGTTCCATCCGCCCCGCCGCTGGGAACAGCCCCCGCCGATCGCCGAGGCGATCGACCGCATGCTCGCCGATCCGCGCAAGCCGCTCGTCCTCGCCCTCTCGCGGCCCGACCGGCGCAAGAACATCGGCGCGCTGGTCGAGGCGTTCGGCCGAACGCCGCGGCTGCGCGAGCTGGCCAACCTGGCGATCGTCGCCGGCTCGCGCGACGACATCCGCGGGATGGACCGCGACGCGCGCGAGGTGATGACCGACCTGCTGCTCGACATCGACCGGCACGACCTGTGGGGACACGTGGCGCTCCCTCGGCGTCACGAGGCCGACGAGGTGCCGGCGATCTACCGGCTCGCGGCCCGGCGGCGCGGCGTGTTCGTCAATCCCGCGCTGACGGAGCCGTTCGGACTGACCCTGCTCGAGGCGGCGGCGAGCGGCCTGCCGGTCGTGGCGACCAACGACGGCGGGCCGCAGGAGATCCTCGGCCACTGCCGCAACGGCGAGCTGATCGACCCGCTCGACCCGGACGACATCGCGGCGAAGCTGCTCGCGATCCTCGAGGACCGCACCGTCTGGCGGGCGCTCTCCCGCGCCGGCCTGCGCGGCGTGCGCCAGCACTATTCGTGGGACGCGCACGTGCGGCAGTACCTGCGGCGCATCCGCCCGCTGGTCGGCACGTCGCGGCGCCGGCGCCTGGTCAGCACGATGCGCAACCGGCTGCCGACCGCCGACCGGATCCTGATCTCCGACATCGACAACACGCTGATCGGCGACCGCGAGGCGACCCGGGCCCTGCTGGAACGGATCAGGGAGTTCGGCGGGCGGATCGCCCTCGGCGTGGCGACCGGGCGCACTCTCGAGAGCACGCTGAAGGTGCTGCGCGAATGGCAGGTGCCGCTGCCGTCGGTGCTGATCACCGACGTCGGATCGGAGATCTACTACGGGCCCGGCATGGAGCGCGACCGGAGCTGGTCGCAGCACATCGACTACCGCTGGAACCCCGAGGGGATCCGCGAGGTGGTCGCCGAACTGCCCGGGCTGTCGCTCCAGGAACCGGAACACCAGCGGCGGCACAAGCTGAGCTACTACCTCGATCCGGACAAGGCACCCGCCCTGCGGGCGATCCGCCGCGCGCTGCGCAAGGAAGGGCTGCACGCCAACCTGATCTACTCGCATGGGATGTACCTCGACTTCCTGCCGGTCCGCGCCTCCAAGGGACGCGCGGTGCGCTACGTGGCGGTCAAGTGGGGCATCCCGATGGACCACATCCTCGTCGCGGGTGATTCGGGCAACGACGAGGAGCTGCTGACGGGAGAGACGCTGGCCGTCGTCGTCGGCAACCACTCCGAGGAACTCGCGGACCTCGAGGGGCGCGAGGGGATCTACTTCGCCCAGGGGGAGTACGCGCGGGGAATCCTCGAAGGGTTCGAGCACTGGGGCTTTCTCGAGGATCTCGAAGGCGGCAAGGCCGGCGCCTCGGCCCGGGAGGAGTCTCCTTCTCCCGCTCCCGGAGTCGGGGCGGCAGGAACCGTCGCAGCGTCCTGACCGCCGGACCGTCGCGGGGATCCGGGGACGATCCGCGCTAGAATCGTCGCCCGATGCGGGAGATCGAGATCAAGATCGAGGTCGACGACCCCGACGAGGCGCGCCGGCGCCTCGGGCGGACGGGGCTCGTCGCCCTGAGCCCGCGGATCTTCGAGGACAACCGCGTCTACGACGACGACCGGGGCACGCTGGCGGCCGGGCACCGGCTGCTGCGGCTGCGCTCCGCCGGGGGGCGCACGACGCTGACCTTCAAGCGCCCCGAGCCGGACGCCGACGGACGGGCGGACGCCGGACGCTACAAGGTCCGGATCGAGCACGAGGTCGAGGTCTCGGATCCGGACGAGATGCACCTGATCCTCGAGTCGCTCGGCTACCACGTGACGTACCGCTACCAGAAGTACCGGCAGACCTACGCCCTCTGGGCGCTCGAGATCGACCTCGACGAGACGCCGGTCGGCGCCTTCATGGAACTCGAGGGGCCGCCGGACGACATCGACCGCCTGGCGCGCGAACTCGGCTTCGGCCCCGGGGACTACATCACGAAGACCTACCGCGACATCTTCCTCGAACGTGCCGGAGAAGGCCGGGCCGGCGACATGGTCTTCGACGGCGCCCGATGAAGGACGCCGTCCCGCGGGTCGCGATGGTGCTCGCCGCCGGACGCGGCGTGCGGATGTCGCCGCTGACCCGCCATCGCGCCAAGCCGGCATTGCCGGTCCTCGGAACCCCGCTGCTGGCCAGGATCCTGCGCCAGCTCGACCGGGCCGGCGTGCGGACCATCGCTGTCAACGCGCATCATGCGGCGGAGTCGATCGAGCGGGTCGTCACGGCCGCGGAGACCGCGGCCGAGGTGCGGGTGTTCCGCGAGCCGGTGCTGATGGGCTCCGGAGGCGCCCTCGCCGGTCCGCGCGATCTGCTCGCGGCCGGAGGGCGCTTCGCGCTGCTCAACGGCGACACGCTGTGCCGGCCTCCCCTGGCCGCAATGGCGCGCGTGCTCGACGAGCGCCGGGCCGGCGGCGTGCTGCTCGTCCGCACGCCGGCCGATCGCCGCTACCGTCCGCTGCGCGTCGCCGGCGACCGGGTGCTCGGCCTCGGCTCGCGCGGCGAGACCGGAGCGGAGCGCGCGACGTATCTCGGCGTCGCGGTGCTCTCGCCCGACGTGCTCGACCGGATTCCCGACGACCGTCCGTCCGACCTGTTCGACGCGCTGCTGCCGCTGGTCGACACGCGGGGCGGGCTCGTCGCGTTCGGGTACGACGGTCCCTGGCTCGAGATGACCTCCCCTGAGAGCTACCGGCGGGCCCTCACGCACCTGGTCCTCGGTGCGCGGAACCGCGACGCCGTCGAGCTGCCGGGCGGTTCGGTCCGCGTGCGGCGCTGCCGGCAGGGCGCCGCGTTCATCGCCGCCGATGCGGACGTGCATCCGGCGGCCGAGCTGCGCGGCGGCGTGGTGGTCGAAAGCGGCGCGTCGGTCGGCGCCGGCGCGGTGCTCTCGGCCACGGTCGTGCTCGAAGGCGCGGTCGTCGAGCCGCTGGCGGTGCTGGAGGACGTGGTCGTGATGGAAGGAGCGCGGGTCCCGGCCGGCAGCACGCTCCGCAGCGGTATCGTCGACGCCGCTGACGGCGGCTCGGCGGAGGCGACCTCCGCGGCGGGCGGCCGCCGATGACCGGCTCCGTCGCGGCGGAGACGCTCTCCGCCATCGTGGCCCGCTTCGCCCCGGGAGGACGCGCGATCCCGCTCGCCCCGGACGCCTCGACCCGCACGTTCGTGCGCCTCGAACAGGGCGGCACGCGCCGCGGCGTCGCCGTGCTCGACCCGGAGGGCGGCCGCGCCGCCCGGCTGCGCATGCGGGCCGCCGCGGAATTGCTCGAGGGGATCGGCGTCCGGGTCCCCCGATTGCTCGACGAGGACGACGAACTCGGCGTGCTGCTGTTCGAGGATCTCGGAGACGCGCTGCTGGTCGACGTCCTGCCACGGATGACCCGCGAAGAGCGGCGGCGCGCCTACCGCCAGGCCGGCGCCATCGCGGCCCGGATCGCCGTGACCGGAACGCCGCGGGTCGGCGACGCCGATCCGCTCGCCCAGCCGAGGCTCGATCGCGAACGGCTGCGCACCGAACTCGCGCTGTTCGCCGTGCAGGACGTCGCCGGGCGGCGTGGG
>JAJRXN010000141.1 GCA_024276295.1 Acidobacteriota bacterium | reverse complement strand
GGCGTCGTCTGGGACGGTGTCGAGGTCACGGGGGCGCCGTCATACGCCTGCATGCACATCGGCTCGGCGACGGCGACCGGACTGCGCGACCTGCGGATCGCCAACTCCGCGTTCTACGGCTGCGCGATCGGCATCCTGGTGGAGAACACCGGCTCCGACCTGAGCACCGGGTTCAACCGCTTCGTCGGCATCGACGTGCGCGACAACGTCAGCGACGGAACGCCGAACACCGGCATCGGGATGCTGATGCGCGGCGGCAACGGCAAGCTCGAGTTCAAGTCGTCGTTCGCCCGGAACAACGAGAACATCGGCACGAAGATCGAGCCGCCCCAGGGTACGCTGACCAACGACACGATCATCATCACCGGCGTCCGCTTCATCAACAACGGCTTTGCGGCCAACGCGACCGACCGCGTCGGTCTGTGGGTCCAGGACGCGACCGAGGTCCGGATCGAGGGCAACCTCGTGCAGGACCAGACCGGCAGCGACCCGAACGCGGAGGACGCGGTCGGGATGCGGCTCGAGAACGTCATCGGACCGGACTTTCCCTGCAACAAGTTCGTCAACAACGACGTCGGCGTCGAGATGATCTCCGGCACCGACGGCCTGCGGGTGATCAGCGACGGCTTCAGCGGCAACCAGTACGCCGCGCTGCGCATCGGCGCCGGCAGCGGCGCGAACATCGTCGTGCACGAATCGCTGTTCTCCGGCAACACGCTGGCGATCGACCACAGCGGCGACGGCACGCTCGATGCAACGCACAACTGGTGGGGCGCCGCCGACGGCCCGGCGAGTGCCGGGGGTTCGGGCGACGACACGCAGGGATCGATCGACACCTCGAACCACATCGCGCGCTCGGTGGCGCCGATCCTCGTCCGCCGGCCGGTCGACACCGGCTGGTCGTCGAGCGTCGCCGCGTGCAACTCGACCTTGCAGCTCGGGATCGACAAGGCGGTCGACGGCGACCTGGTGCTGGTCGGCAAGGGGAACTACCGCGAGCACGTGACTTGGGACGCCAAGCTGATCGACGTCGAAGGGCTCGACGGCGGGCTCGGGTGCTCGGCCAGCGTGCTCGACGGGACGCAGTCGGGTGGCTCGCACCTGCCGGCGCTGTCGATCAGCAACGTCTCGGGCGTCACGCTCACGCAGATGACGATCCGCTCAGCCGGCGAGGGAACGGCCTGCGGGCAGAACACCGGCGACGAGATCGGCCTCGCGCTCGACACCGTCAGCGGCTCGACGTTCAGCAAGCTGTGCTTCAAGGAGAACGGCGTCACCGAGATCCGCGTCTACGGCGACTCGGACAACAACACGTTCCGGGACATCGACATCGACGGCATGCTGCGCGGCATCGACGACACCGACGAGTGCGGGCATCGCTCGCGTGAGGGGATCCTGATCGACGGCGGACCGGCCTGCGAGGGCGGACCGGACGCGATCGCCAGCGGCAACGTGATCGACAACGTGACGATGAACTACGTCGCCCGCGGCGTGTCGCTGCAGTTCGCCGACGGCACCGAGATCCGCAACTCGACGATCTCCGCCTCCCCGGCCTCCGCCTGGGACGGCGGAAACTTCGCCGCCGCGGTGCTGGTCAGGCTGTCCGACGACGTGATCGTCGACAACAACACGCTGTTCGCCGAGGGCGGCAACGAGGGCCTGCGGGTCGCCGGACGCGACGCGGGGTCGTGCGTGACGAGCCGCACCGACACGGCACGCACGACGATCACCAACAACGCGTTCCGCGACCTGCCGGGCTCCGGCGTGCACCTCTATCGCGCTGGCGGCGATCCGGGCAGCCCGGTCCAGGTCGACGTGAGCTGCAACGACTTCTTCCGCAACGGCGTCGGGCTCGAGACGTCGTGGCCGGGCAG
>JAJRXN010000140.1 GCA_024276295.1 Acidobacteriota bacterium | reverse complement strand
TCGACCAGGGCCGACAGGTTGGACAGCGTCTGCCGCTCGTGCTCGGTGCCGACGAAGATCGACGCGGTGATCCCCGCCGCGTCGAGCCGGATCGCGTCCTCGACGTCGCAGGTCAGCACCTCGTTGGACAGGCTCGACGTGCCGGCGTCGTCCGAGGCGATGCTGGTCCCGCCGCTGACCCGCAGCATCACCGGCACGCGGATCGACGGCGGCACGGCGCGCCGCAGGGCGCCGCGGGTGATCATCAGGCAGTCGGCGTGCGGCAGCAGCGGTTCGAGCGTGCGGTCGAGCCGCTCGAGCCCGGTCAGCGGGCCGAGAAAGTACCCATGGTCGACGGCGAGCATCACGGTGCGGCCGTCGGCCGGATCGAGGATCCGTCGCAGCCGGTTCTCCAGTCCCCAGGTCATGGCAGGTGTCCTCTCAGGGCCCCGGCGGCGACCCGCGCGTGCCCGAAGTCGAAAGCATAGCTCAGCGTGGAAACGCGCCGGGCAGCCCGCCGTCGACCGGCAGCACGGCGCCGGTGGTCGGCGTCGCGCGGCGGGCGAAGAACAGCACCGCCCGCGCCACGTCGGCGACGGTCACGCGCGCCTTGAGCAGGTTGCGCTGCCGGTAGCGCTCCGGCAGCTCGGCGGGGTCGATCCCGCGGCTGCGGGCCCGCTCGGCGCCGACCTCCCGCCACAGCGCGCTCGGGATCTCGTCGTCGCCGAACACCGCGTCCGGCGAGACCATGTTGACCCGGATGTCGTCCGGGGCGAGTTCGATCGCGGCGACCCGGGCGAGCTGGTGCGCCGCCGCCTTCGACGCCGAGTAGGCCGAGAACGACGCCCCGGGCTCGGGGACGTTCTTGGTCGAGACCAGCACGACGTCGCCTCCGCGCCCGGTGGCCCGCACCTGGCGTACGAAGGCGCCGAGCACGTGGAACGAGCCGAGCGCGTTGACCCGGAAGACCTGCTCGAGCCGGGCCGGGTCGAGGGCGTCGATTCCGGCGACCTCGGCGATCCCCTGGGAGAGCACCAGCAGGTCGACGCCGCCGGTCAGTCGCGCGGCGTCGGCCAGCGCGCGCGCGACGTCGGCCGGATCGGTGACGTCGAACGGTAGCGCGAGGACGTCGTCGGCATCCCCGGCGCCGCGGGCCCGGTCGAGCGCCCGCGCGAGGCGGGGCGCGTCGCGCTCTCCGGGCCGGTCGGCCAGCAGCACGGTCGCCCCGGCGGCGCGGAGGGCGGCGGCGACGCCGGCGCCGATCGCCCCCGCGGCGCCGGTGACCAGCGCCGTGCGCCCCGCGAGCGGCCGGTGCGGGTCGCGGGCGAGCTTGGCCCGCTGCAGGTCCCAGAAGTACAGCCCGGCGACGTGGGCCTCGTCCGGCGGCTCGTACCGTCCGGCGGCATCGCCGGCGGCCACCGCCCCGAGGGCGTGTTCGGCCAGGCGCGCGGCGCCGAGCGCGCGGCGTCGCGTCGGACCGGCCGCGAACAGGCCGGCGCCGGGGACCAGCACGACACGCGGGAGCAGGTCGCCCGCGGCGAGCCGTCCCTCGTGCCCGGTGGCCGCCGCGACCGCCCGGACCCGGTCGGCGAACCGTTCGAGCGCGCCGGCCAGCGCCGCGTCGAGGCGGTCGTCCGGGTCGTCCGCATCCACGCGGAGCACCAGCGGGGAGAGATGCGTCCGGGTCGCCTGGTCCGGCGTCAGCAGGGCCCGCGCGGCGCGCTCATCGAGGTCGTCACCGGTGAGGAGCGTCGCGACCGGACCGTCGTCGCGGTGGACGAGGATCAGCCCGCCCGGTCCGTCGCCGTCGGCGCGGGCGAGGGCGCCGCGCAGCCGGGGCGCGAGCCGCGCGGCGAACCGTTGGTCGAGGCGGGGACCGCCCGCCACGGCGCGCGGCGGTCCCAGCGCAGCGGCGCAGCGCTCGACGGCGTCGCGCATCGCCTCGAACGCCTCGCGGGCCGTCGCGCCCCAAGTGAAGATTCCGTGCCCGCGCACGACGACGCCGGTCCGGCCCGCGGCCGCGCCGGCGACGGCCGAGGCGAGCGGCAGGCCGGGCGCGGCGTATTCGATCACGGCGAACGCCTCGCCGAGCGCCTCGCGCAGCCGGGCCGCGCCGTCGACGGCGTTGCCCAGCACGAGCACCGCTTCGGCGTGGGTGTGGTCGACGAACGGGGCGTCGATCAGCGCGTGGAGCGGCGCCTCGACCGACGGCGACGGGGCCGCCGGGTCGAGCCGCGCGGCGGCGAGCAGCGGAGCGATCTCGTTGCCGATGCCACGTCCGTCGCGCGGATCACGCGGATCGCGGGCCAGACGCGCGAGCAGGTCGCGGTCGAGGGGTGCGAAGTCGGCCGGGCCGAGGTCGGCCAGGTCGCGGCCCGAGCCCTTGACCCACAGCACCTCGAGCCCTCCCGGGCAGCCGCCGATCTTGACCGAGGTGTTGCCACCGCCCTCGAGGGCCAGCACCGGATCGGCGCCGTAGAGACGGGAGGAGTAGATGCGGTCGGCGAGCGGCGCGGGGACCTCCGGTCCGAGCGCCCGGGCCAGCGCCTGCCGGTCCGGCTCGCTCCAGCGCGCCTCCGGTGCTCCGAACGCCCGGCCGCTCATCGGATCGCCGCGACGTCACCGGCGCGGAGAGTCGTCGCCGAGCAGGTCCTTGAACGACTTGGAGTCGGCCGAGAACGCCTCGTTGAACAGCGGTTCGTCGTGCGTCTCCTGGACTGGCTCGCCGTGAAGCTCGATCGTGTGGTTCGCCTCGTCGACGGTGATCTTCCCCTCGTTGATCTCGCGCAGCACGATGCTCAGCCGGTGTTCACCCGGCTCGGTCGGGACGAGGGGCGGTGCGCCGTGCGTGAGCTGCTCCCAGCGGCGCGAGGCGATCACGGTCAGCAGAAACCGGTTGGGGATCTTCTCCAGAGCGTTCTCGATCGGCCTGACACTGTCGAACTTCGGCACGGTCTGCCTCCTCGGTCCGGACGCCGCCGACGCGGGTCCGGCGGCGCTCAGCTTCCTTCGCGCATCTGGCGGATGAACTCCGCGTTGCTCCCGGTCTTGGCGAGACGGTCGAGCAGCAGCTCCATCGCCTCCATGCCGTTCATCTGGCTCAGCACCTTGCGCAGGATCCAGACCGCCTTGAGCGTGTCCTCGTCGAGCAGCAGCTCTTCCTTGCGCGTCCCGGAGCGCGTGATGTCGATCGCCGGGAAGATCCGCCGGTCGGCCAGCCGACGATCGAGGTGCAGCTCCATGTTGCCGGTGCCCTTGAACTCCTCGAAGATCACCTCGTCCATCCGCGAGCCGGTGTCGATCAGCGCGGTGCCGAGGATCGTCAGCGAGCCGCCCTCCTCGATCTTGCGCGCGGCGCCGAAGAACCGCTTCGGACGCTGCAGGGCGTTGGCGTCGAGGCCGCCGGAGAGGATCTTGCCGGACGACGGCTGGACGGCGTTGTAGGCCCGCGCCAGGCGCGTGATCGAGTCGAGCAGGATGATCACGTCGCGGCCGTACTCGACCATCCGCTTGGCCTTCTCGATCACCATGTCGGCGACCTGCACGTGCCGCGTGGCCGGTTCGTCGAAGGTCGAGGAGATCACCTCGCCGGCGACCGCCTCCTTCATGTCGGTCACTTCCTCGGGGCGCTCGTCGATCAGCAGCACGATGACGTGCACCTCGGGGTGATTCGTCAGGACGGCATTGGCGATCTCGGCCAGCAGCATCGTCTTGCCGGTCCGCGGTGCGGCGACGATCAGGCCGCGCTGGCCCTTGCCGATCGGCGTCAGCAGGTCCATCACCCGGGTGGCCAGGCGGTCCGGCGCGGTCTCGAGCCGGATCTGCTGCATCGGGTAGACCGGCGTCAGGTTCTCGAACAGGATCCGGTCGCGGGACTTCTCCGGGTCGGCGCCGTTGATCGCCTCGACCTTGATCAGCGCGAAGTACTTCTCGTCGTCCTTCGGGTAGCGCACCTGGCCGCTGACCGAGTCGCCGGTGACCAGCGAGAAGCGGTTGATCTGCGAGGGCGAGACGTAGACGTCGTCGGGGCCGGGCAGGTAGTTCGACTCGGGCGAGCGCAGGAAGCCATACCCCTCGGGCAGGACCTCGAGCGTGCCCTCGGCGCGGAGGGCCCCCTGCTGCTCGCTCTGGATGCGCAGGATCTCGAAGATCAGCTCCTGCTTGCGCAGGCCGGCGACCTTCCGGACGCCCATCGAGCCCGCCAGTTCGGCGAGTTCGTTGATCCGCATCCTGGCAAGCTGGTTGAGCGAATAGCCCTGCGGCTCGCTCGCGGCCTTGCGGCCCTCGGACCTGGCCATCAACGCGCCTCGATCGTTGGTGCAGGAAAGATGTACCCGCCCGCCCTGAACGGACCCTTCCGGCTCGGCCTTGCATGGCTGGGGGATGCCCGGATGGCAGGCAGGCGGGAATCGTAGTGGCTCGGGAGGGGGGCGTCAAGGCAGGGGCCTGCCGGCCGCCTCCGGCGGCGGCGTCAGAAGCCGGTCGCGGTGACCACGGAGAATCGCACCCCGTCGTTGCCGTCGCCGGC
>JAJRXN010000139.1 GCA_024276295.1 Acidobacteriota bacterium | reverse complement strand
CGCCACGCCGAGCGAGAGCCGCTGCCGCTGGCCGCCGGACAGGGTGCGGACGCGCGCGCGGCGCTTGTCGACCAGGTCGACCGTCCTGAGCACGTCGGCGACGGTGAGGCCGTCCGGATAGAAGCTGCGGAACAGGCGCAGCGTCTCCTCGACGGTCAGTTTCTCCGGGAAATGGGACTCCTGGAGCTGGATCCCGAGGCGGGCCCGCAGCCGTGGCGCATCGGAGCCCCAGGTGTGGCCGAGGACCCGCACGTCGCCGCTGTCCGGCGCGAGGAGCCCCTCGAGGATCTCCACCGTCGTCGTCTTGCCGGCACCGTTCGGTCCGAGCAGGCCGAAGCAGTCTCCCCGCCGCACGCGCAGGTCGAGGCGGTCGACGGCGAGCACGTCGCCGAAGCGCTTGACGATCCGCTCCAGGCGCAGGGCGTCTGCGTCGTCGTCCATCGTGCGTGCCTCCGTCGTCCGAAGGAATGGTCCCGGTGGCGGTCGGCCCGGTGGGCATCATGCCAGCGAGGGACGGCTGCCGCCCGCGCACCGCGGGCGAGGCGGCGGCGCGGAGAACCGGATAAACTCCCCGATTCCGTACCGCGCCTCCGGGGGGGCGTGTGCGGTGGGAGAGGCAGCGACGATGACCGACCAGCAGCAGGGCGCCGGGGATGCCGCCGCCGGATCGGGAGGGGCGAAGGACTTCATCCGCCAGATCATCGAGGAGGATCTGGCGGCGGGACGCCACGAGACGGTCGTCACGCGGTTTCCCCCGGAGCCCAATGGCTACCTGCACATCGGGCACGCCAAGTCGATCTGTCTCAACTTCGGAGTCGCCGAGGAGTACGGCGGGCGCTGCCACCTGCGGATGGACGACACCAACCCGATCCGCGAGGAAGAGGAATACGTCGAGGCGATCCGGCGCGACGTGCGGTGGCTCGGTTTCGACTGGGGCGAGCACTACTACCACGCGGCGGACTACTTCGAGCAGCTCTACGAGTACGCGGTGATGCTGGTCCGCAGGGGGCTGGCGTACGTCGACAGCCAGGGCCAGGACGAGATCCGTGCCCAGCGCGGCACGCCGACCGAACCGGGCGTCGAGAGCCCGTACCGCAACCGTCCGGTAGCCGAGAACCTCGACCTGTTCGAACGGATGCGGGCCGGGGAGTTTCCGGACGGAGCCCACGTGCTGCGGGCGAAGATCGACATGGCGCATCCGAACATCCTGATGCGTGATCCGGTGCTCTACCGGATCCGGCACGTCGCGCACCACCGCACCGGCGACGCGTGGTGCATCTATCCGATGTACGACTTCACGCACTGCCTGTCGGACGCGATCGAGCGGGTGACGCACTCGCTGTGCACGCTGGAGTTCGAGAACAACCGCGCGATCTACGACTGGGTGCTCGACAACCTGCCGGTCCCCGCGCGGCCACGGCAGATCGAGTTCGCGCGCTTGAATCTGACCTACACCGTGCTGAGCAAGCGCAAGCTGATGCGGCTGGTCGAGGAGGGGCACGTCGCCGGCTGGGACGATCCGCGGATGCCGACGCTGTGCGGGCTGCGGCGCCGCGGCTGCCCGCCGGCGGCGATCCGCGCGTTCTGCGACCGGGTCGGCGTGGCCAAGCGCAACTCGATCGTCGATGTCGGCCTGCTCGAGCACGCGGTGCGCGACGAACTCAACCGGACCAGCCCGCGCGTGATGGCGGTGCTCGATCCGCTCAAGGTGGTGATCGAGAACTACCCCGAGGACCTGGTCGAGGAGTTCGACTGCGTCAACAACCCCGAGGATCCGGGCGCCGGGACGCGGCGCGTGCCGTTTTCACGTGAACTGTGGATCGAGCGGGAGGATTTCCGCGAGGATCCTCCGAGGAAGTTCTTCCGGCTCGCCCCAGGTCGCGAGGTGCGTCTGCGCTACGCCTACCTGATCACCTGCCGCGAGGTCGTCAAGGACGACGCGGGGCGGGTCGTCGAGCTGCGCTGCACCTACGACCCGGCGACCCGTGGCGGCGACGCTCCCGACGGCCGCAAGGTGCGCGGCACGCTGCACTGGGTCTCGGTCCCGCATGCCGTGGACGCGGAGGTGCGGCTCTACGACCGGCTGTTCTCGGTCCCGCATCCGGAAGAGGACCGCGAGCGCGACTTCGTCGAACTGCTCAATCCGGACTCGTTGCGGGTGCTCGAGCGCTGCAAGGTCGAACCGCTGCTCGCCGGCGCCGGGCCGGGCGAGCGGTACCAGTTCGAGCGCAAGGGCTACTTCTGCGTCGATCCCGAGACGGAGTCCGCCGGCCGGCCGATCTTCAATCGGACGGTGACGCTCCGCGACAGTTGGGCCAGGATCGAGGCCCGGATGCGTTCGTAGCGGTCGCCCGGGTCCGTTCCTCCGAAGTTGGGGATTCCGCGCGTGCGGTGCCGGCGCGCGGGCGGTGATCAGGGAGCGTCGGCGCCGAAGATCTCGAGCATCCGCTGCTCGGCCGCCTTGCGGCGCTTCGCGCTGACCGGACCGAGACGTTCGAGTGCACGGCGGATGCGGACGCGGCACAGGTCGGGGCCGAGGATCTCCATCGACTGGAACAGCGGCGTGGCTGCCGGACGGCCGGTGATCACGAGATAGAACGGCCGCGTCAGGTCGCGCAGCTTGAGACCGGTCGCCCCGGCGAGCCGGCGGAAGTCCGCGTCGAGGCCGTCGGCGGTCCACTCGCGGCGGGCATCGAGTCGCAGGGCGACGATCTGCAGCAGGTCGAGCAGTTCGTCGCGCTCGAGGCCCTTGATCGTGACCGCGTCGGGGTCGAACGGCACGTCGTCGGCGAAGAAGAACGCGGTCAGGTAGCCCCAGTCGGCGAGCGTCTGCAGCCGCGGCTGGGCCAGCGGAGCGATCCGTTCGAGGGTCTCCCTGTTGAGCGCCCATTCCTCGAGCCGGTCGACGAGTCGCTTCGCGTCGTGGTCCTCGCGCAGGTAGCGCCCGTTGAGCCAGCGGAGTTTTTCGACGTCGAACACCGGCCCGCCGAGGGAGACGCGCTCGAGCTCGAACTCGCGGGCCATCTGCTCGAAGGTGAACTTCTCCTCGCCGTCGGCCGGCGACCAGCCCATCAGCCCGAGGAAGTTGACCAGCGCTTCGGGCAGGAACCCGGCGCGGCGGTAGTACTCGATCGATGTCGGATTGCGTCGCTTCGACAGCTTGGAGCGGTTCCTGTCCGCATTGCGCAGCAGCGGGAGATGGCAGAACACCGGCGGCTCCCAGCCGAACATCTCATACAGCCGCACGTGCTTTGGCAGCGAGTTGATCCACTCTTCGCCGCGGATCACGTGCGAGATCCGCATCAGGTGATCGTCGACGACGTTCGCCAGGTGGTATGTCGGAAACCCGTCGGTCTTGAGGATCACCTGGTCGTCGATCGAGGCCCAGTCCTTGCGGATCTCGCCGCGCAGCAGGTCGGAGAGCACCGCGTGTCCGTCGGTCGGCACCTTCATCCGCACGACGTGGGGCTCGCCGGCGTTCGCGCGGCGTGCGGCCTCGGCCGGGTCGAGGCCGCGGCAGCGCCGGTCGTAGCCGGGGAAGTCCTTGCTGGCGCGGTGCTCGGCGCGCATCTGTTCGAGGCGCTCGCGGCTGCAGAAGCAGCGGTACGCGTGTCCTTCGGCCAGCAGGCGCTCGACGTGCTCGCGGTAGATCGCCAGCCGCTCGGACTGGCGGTACGGCGCGAACGGTCCGCCGACGTCGGGCCCCTCGTCCCAGGCGATGCCGAGCCAGCGCAGCGCGGCGAGGATCGCCCGCTCGGACTCGGGGGTCGAACGCGCGCGGTCGGTGTCCTCGATGCGCAGCACGAACTTCCCGCCGTGCCGGCGGGCGAAGGCGGCGTTGAACAAGGCCTGGTAGGCCGTGCCGACGTGGGGGTCTCCCGTCGGCGAGGGGGCGATGCGGACACGGACCGGGCGGGTGCTCATCGTCGACTCCAGCGGCGTGGGCGCACTCTAGCGCGGCGCCCGGCGACTGTCGAAAGGGCGGCGCGGGCGCGGGCGCCCGCGTTTCCATCCGGAATCCGGGTCCGCTCGACGCGCGGGGCGCTTCCGGCGTACAACCCGCATCCCGGCCCATCATCCTGGGAGGTCTCGAGGATGCCCCGCCTGTCCCGCATCGTCCCGCTCGTCGCGCTGCTCGTCGTCGCCTCGCTCGCGCTCCTTGCCGCACAGGACGCCACGTACCGCTGGCGAGTCGAGACAGGCGACGATCCGGCGCCGCTCGTGCGCCGGCTCGTGGCGGAAGGTCTCGACGTCAGCTACGTCGACCGCGAGGCCGGTGTCGTCGAACTCGTCGGCGGCGAGGCCGTCGGGCGTCGTCTGGCGGTGCTGGGCTACACGCCGGAGATCGTCGAGGACCTCTCGCCGGGCGCCCCGGGTCAGGAGGCGCTCTCGGACTACCTCGACCCGGCGGAGATCCGGGCGCGGCTCGAGCAGTACGCCGCGGACTACCCCGACCTGACGCGGCTGGTGACCTACGCCGTGACCGAGGAGGGACGACCGGTCTACGCGATGCTGATCTCCGACAACGCCGACGTCGACGAGGACGAGCCGGCGCTGCTGTTCGTCGGCCAGCATCACGCCCGCGAAGTGATGACGCCCGAGGTCCTGCTCGACATCGTCGACCAGCTCCTGACCGGCTACGGCGTCGACCCCGTGCTGACGCGGCGGGTCGACGAGGCGGAGATCTGGGTCGTGCCGAGCCACAATCCGGACGGTGCGCAGTACGTCTTCTCCTCGAGTCCGGGCTGGCGCAAGAACCGGCGCGACAATCTCGACGGCACGTTCGGCGTCGATCCGAACCGGAACTACCCGTTCCAGTGGGGCGGGACGGTCTGCAACGGTTCGTCCGGGGACACCGGCTCCGACACCTACCGCGGGCCGGAAGCGGCGTCCGAGCCGGAGACCGCCGGGCTGATGGCCCTGGCGCGTGAGCAGCGCCCGCTGTTCAACGTCTCGTACCACACGTACGGCGAGTACGTGATCCACCCGCTCGGCTGCGACGGCCAGCGTCCGGGCAGTCCCGACCTGCGGACCTATCGCGAGCTGGCCTCGGCGGTCTCGGCGCGCGTGACCAGCGACCTGCCGGGGCGGTTCTACCGGTTCGGCACCGGCTGGGAGCTGCTGTACTCGGTCGATGGCGAGATGAACGACTGGTTCTACGCGGAACTCGGCAGCTTCGGATTCACGTTCGAACTCAACGCCGACAGTCAGGGATTCCAGCCGGACTACCAGACGTGGCGCGACAGCACGGTCGAGCGCAGCCGGGACGGCTGGCGGTTCTTCCTCGACCAGCTCGACGGGCCGCGCGTGACCGGCCACGTGCGCGACGCCTGCACCGGCGAGCCGGTGGTCGCCGGCGTCGACCTGTCCGAGCGCACGCGGCCCCACGGCGAGAAGAAGCCGACCAGCGAGCCGCGCTTCGGCCGGTTCGACATCCCGGTGCTCTGGGGCGACTACACGCTCGTCGCCGAGCAGGCCGACTACCATGGCCAGAACTGGCCGGTGCACGTCGGCTTCGGACCCGCCCGGCGCGAGATCGAACTCGTGCCGCTCGGCAGCCACGGGCTCGCCGTCGGTCCGCCCCGCGTCGTCGAAATCGACGGCGACGGCGACGGGATGCTCGATCCGGGCGAGGAGGCCGACCTGTTCTTCGAGCTGTACGCCACCGGCGAGGCGGTCACGGGCGCGCGGCTGACGGCCGTCTCGGACGACCCGCTGCTGGTCGTGCTCGACGGGTCGGCCGAGGCGGGCGACCTGGCGGCCGGCGAGCGCCGCGAGACGCTCGATCCGGTGCGGGTCCGGATCGCGCCGGAGGCGCCGGACGGGCACGAGCCGCGGCTGCGGATCACGACTGCGGCGGCCGAGTCGCTGTGCGGCCCCGAGCAGCAGGCCGTCCTTCGGGTGACCCGCGGCGCGGAGTCCTGCCCGGAGATCCTCGAGCCGCTCGACGCCGATCCGGGCTGGTCGATCGACAATTCGACCGGCGGCGGATGGGAGTTCGGCGCGCCGAGCGGGGTCGGGGGACCCTCGGCGGGGGCGACCGGGACGACGATCTACGGCACGAACCTCTCCGGTGACTACGGAGCCGACGGGCTGTTCGTGCTGACCGCCGGACCGTTCGATCTCGCGACGCTGCGGGCGCCGGAACTGCGGTTCCAGCGCTGGCTGGAAACGCAGGTCGGGCGTGACCTGGCGCGGGTCGAGCTGGTGATCGGCGCCGGCGGGGAGCCGATCGAACTCTGGCGCGGGTTCGGACGCGACGACCGCTGGGTGGAGTTGCGATACGACCTGGCCGGTCTCGCCGACTTCGAGTCCGAGGTGTACGTCCGGTTCGTGCTCGAGACCGACGCCAGCGGCCAGCAGCCGGGATTCCACGTCGACGACATCTCGTTCTGTGGCGAGCGTGTCCCCGGTCCCGGGGGCAAGGTGCGCTACGCGACGCATCGGGTCGACGACCTCGATCCGGCCTACGGCAACGGCAACGGCGTGCTCGACGTCGGCGAGACGGCGACGCTGGTGGTCACGGTCGAGAACACGTCCTCGGAGCCGGCGACACTCGTCTCGGGCCTGCTCGAGAGTGCAACCACCGGCATCACCGTCCACAACGACTGGGCGGCGTTTCCCGATCTGGCGGCCGGAGCGGCTGCGGAGAGCCTCGCGCCGCACTTCACGGTCACGGCCGAGGGGGACTGCGGAGCGGTCGCGGTGTTCGCCCTGACGACGCGCTGGAGCGACGGGCGCTCCGCCGAGAGCCGGTTTTCGGTCCCGGTCGGGCAGGAGACCGAGACGACCGTGCTGGCCAGCGACTTCGAGGCCCCCTCGGGCTGGACGGCCGGCGGCAGCGCGGTCCGCGGCGGCTTCGTGCGCGAGGATCCGCACGGCGTCGATGCGGGCGGTGCGCCGGTCCAGCCGGAAGACGACCACACCGCCGATCCGGGGGCGCTGTGCTGGGTCACCGGGAACCCGCCGGTCGGGCCGGGGTTCGATCCGGCCGACGGCGATCTCGACCGCGGCACCGCGTACATCGACTCGCCCGAGTTCGACGGGACCGGAGCCGAGACGCTGCCGCTGCGGTTCGCCCGCTGGTTCCATCGCTCGGGCGTCGGTTTTCTCAACGAGGCCCGCTACCGGGCCCAGGTGAGCAACGACGGCGGCACGAGCTGGCGTGACATCGATTCGCTCGAGATCGACGCCTCGACCTGGACCGTCGTCGAGATCGATCTCGCCTCGCGGATCGTCCCGACCGACCGGATGCGGCTGCGGTTCCTTGCGCGGGAGGTCCAGCGCGTCTCCGGCGATCCGCTGGTCGAGCTGCTGATCGACGACGTCAGCGTGGTCTCGCGGGCCTCGATCTGCGAGCCGTTCACGTCGCCCGACGGACTGCCGCCCGACGCGGTCGGCCCCACGCTGCGCCTGCGGCGCGACGGCAGCGACCTGCGGCTCGAGTGGTCGGCCCCGCCGGCCGGTCCGTCCCGTGATCCGGCGCGCTTCTACCCGGTCTGGCGCTCGGCCCGGGCCGATGGCGGATTCGGCATGATCGGCGAGCCGACGGCGCCGTTCCTCGTCGAGCCCGACGGGGGGCTGCCGCTCGGGGGCCACGGATTCTTCCTCGTCTCCGCCCGCAACGCGGCCGGGGAGTCGGGCGAGGCGCCGTCTCCCTGATCGCGGCCCGCCGGTGGCGCTGCGCCGCGCAAGGCGAATAATCGCTGCGACGGCGGCGGTCACGCCGCGGAAGGGGTCGGAGCGTGGAGCGCGAGCTGCGGACACGGAGACGGGAGGCGCTGGTCTCGGCGCTCGAGCGCCGGATCCTGGTTCTCGACGGGGCGATGGGCACGATGATCCAGCGCCACCGGCTCGACGAGCAGGGATTCCGTGGCGAACGCCTGCGTGATCACGACCGGCCGCTGGCCGGCAACAACGACATCCTGTGCCTGACGCAGCCGGAGATCGTCCGTGACATCCACCGGGCGTATCTCGAGGCCGGGGCCGACATCCTCGAGACGAACACGTTCAACGCCCAGGCGATCTCGCAGGCCGACTACGGCACCGAGGTGCTGGTGCGCGAGATCAACCGCGAGGGCGCCCGGCTCGCGCTCGAGGCCTGTCTCGAGGCGGAGCGGGCGGACGGCCGGCCGCGGTTCGTCTTCGGCGTGCTCGGGCCGACCAACCGCACCGCGTCGCTCTCCCCGGACGTCACGCGGCCCGGGTTCCGCAACGTCGACTTCGGCACGCTCGCCGACGCCTACCGCGAGGCGGCCCGCGGGCTGGTCGAGGGCGGCGCCGACGTGCTGCTGGTCGAGACCGTGTTCGACACGCTCAACGCCAAGGCGGCGCTGTTCGCCCTCGCCGAGCTGTTCGACGAACTCGGACACGATATCCCGGTCGCCGTCTCGGGAACGATCACCGATCGCAGCGGCCGGCTGCTCTCGGGCCAGACGCCGGAGGCGTTCTGGATCTCGATCCGCCACGCCCGCCCGCTGCTGGTCGGACTCAACTGCGCGCTCGGCACCGAGCAGCTCCGGCCGCACGTCGAGCTGGTTTCCCGGGTCGCCGACACGCGGGTCTCCTGCCATCCCAACGCCGGTCTGCCCAACGAACTCGGGGAGTACGACGAGAGTCCGAAGACGATGGCCGGGCTGATTCGCGACCTGGCCCGCGACGGCCTGGTCAACGTCGTCGGCGGCTGCTGCGGGACCCGGCCCGAGCACATCGCGGCGATCGCCGAGGCGGTGGCCGGGCTCGCCCCGCGCAAGGTCCCGGCCGGCGAGGCGAAGACGCGACTCGCCGGCCTCGAGCCGCTGGTGATCGGACCGGAGAGCAACTTCGTCAACGTCGGTGAACGGACCAACGTCGCCGGTTCGGCCCGCTTCCGCAGGCTGATCCGCGAAGGCAGGTTCGAGGACGCCCTCGACGTGGCGCGCCAGCAGGTCGAAGGGGGCGCGCAGGTGCTCGACGTCAACATGGACGAGGGCCTGCTCGACTCCGAGGCGGCGATGACCGAGTTCCTGCGGCTCGTGGCCTCGGAGCCGTCGATCAGCCGGATCCCGGTGATGATCGACTCGTCGAAGTGGAGCGTGATCGAGGCCGGCCTGCGGCAGGTCCAGGGCAAGGCGGTCGTCAATTCGGTCAGCCTCAAGGCGGGCGAGGACGAACTGCTGCGCCAGGCGCGGCTGATCCGGCGCTACGGCGCCGCGGTGCTGGTGATGGCGTTCGACGAGCAGGGGCAGGCCGACACCGTCGAGCGCAAGGTCGAGATCCTCTCCCGGGCGTACCGGCTGCTGACCGAGCGCGCCGGGTTTCCGCCCGAGGACATCATCTTCGATCCCAACGTCTTCGCCGTCGGAACCGGAATCGAGGAACACGCCCGCTACGCGCTGGACTTCATCGAGGCGACGCGGATCCTGCGCCGGCGGTTCCCGCTGTGCCGTGTCTCCGGCGGCGTTTCGAACGTGTCGTTCGCGTTCCGTGGCAACGACGTCGTGCGCGAGGCGATGCACTCGGTGTTCCTCTACCACGCGATCCGCGCCGGGATGGACATGGGGATCGTCAACGCCGGCCAGCTCGCGATCTACGACGAACTGCCGGTCGAGCTGCGCGAACGGGTCGAGGACGTGATCCTCGCGCGGCGTCCGGACGCTACCGAGCGGCTGGTCGAACTGGCGGGGCGCGTCGGGGGGCGTTCCCGCCGCCGCGAGCGCGATCTCTCGTGGCGCGAGGCGCCGGTCGACGAGCGGCTGGCGCACGCCCTCGTGCACGGCATCGACGAGTTCATCGAGCAGGACGTCGAGGAGGCGCGCCGCGCTGCGACGCGGGCGCTCGACGTGATCGAGGGGCCGTTGATGCGCGGGATGGGGATCGTCGGCGACCTGTTCGGCGCCGGCAAGATGTTCCTCCCGCAGGTCGTCAAGAGCGCGCGCGTGATGAAGAAGGCGGTCGGCCGGCTCGTGCCGCACATCGAGCGCGAGCGGAAGGCGCGCGGCGAGGAGGCGCGCCCCGCGGCCGGCAGGATCCTGCTCGCCACCGTCCGCGGCGACGTGCACGACATCGGCAAGAACATCGTCGGCGTCGTGCTGCAGTGCAACAACTACGAGGTGATCGACCTCGGCGTGATGGTTCCCTCCGAACGGATCATCGCCGAGGCGAGGGACCACGACGTGCATCTCGTCGGACTGTCCGGGCTGATCACCCCCTCGCTCGACGAGATGGTCCACGTGGCGCGCGAGCTGGAGCGCGAGGGGCTGGACGTCCCGCTGCTGGTCGGCGGGGCGACGACGTCGCGCCTGCACACGGCGCTGCGGATCGCCCCCGAGTACCGCGCCCCGGTGGTGCACGTGCTCGACGCCTCGCGCAGCGCCGCGGTGTGCGCCGACCTGCTGAGCGAGGAACGGCGGCCGGCGTTCACGGCGGAGATCGCCGCCGAGTACGAGGAGCTCCGGCGCCGCCGCAGTGCGGGCGGGGCGGGCCGGCTGCTGCCGATCGACGAGGCGCGGCGCCGGCGGACGCCGATCGACTGGAACGCGTACCGGCCGGTGGCGCCGCGATCCCCCGGCGTGACGACCTTCGCGCCGCACCCGCTCGACGACCTGGTCGACCGGATCGACTGGGGGCCGTTCTTCGCCGCATGGGATCTTCCGGGGCGCTACCCGCAATTGCTCGAGGAGGGGCCGCAGGCCGAGTCGGCCCGCGCGCTGTTCGCGGACGCTCGGGCGCTGCTCGAGCGGATCGTCGAGCGCGGGGAGATCGAGGCGCGGGGCGTCGTCGCGCTGTGGCCGGCGGCGGCGACCGGCCCGGACGACGTCGGGGTGTGGACCGGCGGGACGCGCGAAGGGGAGCCGTCGGCCGTGCTGCACTTCCTGCGCCAGCAGATCGACAAGTCGGGCGACCGGCCGGATCTCTCGCTGGCCGACTTCGTCGCCCCGCGCGAGTCCGGCGTCGAGGACTGGCTCGGGCTGTTCGTGGTGACGGCGGGACACGGGGTCGACGAGCTGGTCGCCCGGTTCGAGGCGCAGCAGGACGACTACCACGCGATCATGG
>JAJRXN010000138.1 GCA_024276295.1 Acidobacteriota bacterium | reverse complement strand
CGCGCCCGCGCGCTCGTCGCTGCGATTCACGAGTTCGACCCGGCGGTGGACGGGATCGAGGATCTTCGCCCCGACGAGCCCGCGAGCCCGGGGTTGGCCGGCCCCGACGCGACGTCCGTGCCCGATCAGGACGTCGCTTCGCTCCGCCCGGCCGCTTCCGGGCCGCACCGCGCCGCGGCGTCGGGCGGAGCCGGCGGGCTTGGCGCGATCGACGAGACCGGCGCGGACCGGTCGGACGTGCCGGCCGGGGCCGTGCCGGTGGCGGTCTCGGGCGAGGTGGCGCCTGGTGATCTGCTGGCGCTCGATCCGGACCGCCCGGGCGTGCTGCGCGTCGCCGTCGTGCCATCGGACCCCGGTGTCGTCGGCGTCGCCGCCGGGCCGGCACGGCCGTCGGCGGACGGGACGTCCGAAGCGCCGGGGCTGACGTTCGGCATGGTCGCACTGCGCGTCGACGCCGGCTGGGGCGCGATCCGCCCCGGGGATCTGCTCGTCTCGTCGGCGACGCCGGGACATGCGATGCGCGCGCTGGAGATGATTCCGGGCACGATCGTCGGCAAGGCACTCGACCGGCTCGAGACCGGCACCGGCACGATCCGCGTGCTGCTCCTGGCGCGGTAGCGTGGCGGCTTCGGGTCAGACGACCGCGAACACCAGCAGGTACAGCGGCAGCACCAGCAGCATCGCGGCGGCGGTGTAACCGAGGATCTCGCGGGCGCGCGTCTGCGTGATCGACAGCAGGGCGAGAGCCCAGAACGGCTGGAGCATGTTGGTCCAGGCATCACCCCAGGCCAGGGCCATCACCGCCCGGGCCGGATCGACGTCGATCGCCGGATCGAGGGCGGCGCGCAGGACGATCTCGCCCTGGACGGCCCACTGCCCGCCGCCCGACGGCACGAACAGGTTGACCAGACCGGCGTTGAGAAACGTCAGCGTCTCGAAGGCCCAGCCGGCCGGCAGGCCGAGTCCCGCCAGCGCGATGGCGGCGTCGGCTCCGGCCCGCGCCAGCAGTTCGACCAGCCCCGCGGCCTGCATCGCGCCGAGGATCGCGAAGTAGAACGGAAACTGCAGCAGGATGCCGCCGACCTCGCCCGCGCCGCGGCCGATCGAGCGCGAGAGCGCGACCGGCGATCCGTGCAGGACGAGCGCACCCATCAGGAACAGGAACAGGATCACGTTGAGGTCGAACCCGCGGCTGCCCGTCGCAAGACCGGGCGCCAGCACGAACGCCAGCACCAGCCCCGCCGGAACCAGCGCCGTGGCGGCGACGAGCGGCGAGTGTCCGAGCCGTCCGGCGAGTGTCGCCCGCTCGCGCCGGCGCCCGTCGTCGTCGAGCGCCCCCGGCGGCGGCGGTGGCGGGGATGCCGGCGCGCGCCGCGCCATCGCCGCCATCACCAGCGGCAGCAGCACGAGGAACCCGCCCATCAGCAGCAGGTTCTGCGCGGAGAAGATCGTCCGCGCGACGGGGATCGTTCCGACCAGATCGAACTGCGGATGCGACGCCTGGGCGACGACGAGCGGTGCGGAGCCGGAGAGCCCGCCGTGCCACGAGAGGAACCCGACGTAGGCCGACGCCGCGATCAGCGGGTACGGCAGGGGGACCGAGCGACCGCGGGCGACCAGGCCGACCTCGCGCGCCAGAAACGCCCCGCCGACCAGGCCGAGGCCCCAGTGCAGCCAGCTCAGCAGGAGCGCGACCAGCGTCACCAGCGCCGCCGCCTGGGCCGGCGTGTGCCAGAGACCGGCCACGCGCACCAGGGCGCGCCGGAACGCCGGAGCCTCGGCGACGGCGTAGCCGGTGACGAGGATCAGGGCCATCTGGAAGCCGAATGCGAGCATCGGCTTGCTCCAGAAGCCGTCGTACCAGCCGCCGAGCAGGTGCGGGATCGCGGCGAGGCCGTCTCCGCGCAGGACGAGCAGGCCGGCCGCGAGCACGAGGGCGTTGAGCAGCAGGGCGAACACGAACGGATGCGGGACGAGGCGCTCGGCCCAGCGCGCACAGACGGATCCGAAGCGGGCGATCATCGGCCGCGATTATGCATCAGCGCTTCGCTCGTCGGGCCGGAGATCAGCGCGGGTGAGCGTACTCGTCGAGGCGCTGCATGTGCCAGCGGTATTCCGCCGCCGGGATCTCGTTGTGCCAGACATTGAACACGCGGGCCCCCGACCACCCGACCAGGAACAGCGCCATCAGCACGGCGGCGAACACCGCGGGGCGGAGCGGTCGGCCGGCGAAACGGACGTCGAGAGCGCCGGGATGCGGACAGCTCGCCACGCAGTCGAGGCAGCCGGTGCACTCGACGCTGCGGATCACCGCCTTGCGCGAGACGGGCAGGCGTGACGGACAGACGCGGTCGCAGTAGCCGCACTGGGTGCAGGCGTCATCGTGGCGATGGATGCGGGTCGGCGAGATCCACGAGAAGAGCCCGAGCAGCGCGCCGTACGGACAGAGATAGCGGCACCAGAACCCGCGGATCAGCACCGAGCCCAGCGCCAGTGCCGCGAGCACCGTCGCGGCAAGCCAGCTCAGGTCGGCGAAGAACAGGTACATCTTGATGTCGGTGACGCGGTTGTAGTTGCCGTAGATCCACGCCGAGAGGGCGTCGGGCGTCATCCTCACGATGGCCTGGACGAAGAAGAAGAGCAGGAGGTACTTCAGGCCGCGCAGGACGAAGTCGATCGGCCACCACGGGCGGAAGGTTCGGCCGAAGACGAAGCGTCCGAGGCGGGCGAGTTCGTCCGAGATCAGCCCGACCGGACAGACCCACGAGCAGAACGCCTTGCGCAGCAGGAACGCCATCGCGAGGAAGATCAGCAGCAGGATCGTCGCCGCCGGATGAATGACGTTGATCGCTCCCTGGTAGACCCAGTCGAACAGCCCCATCAGCCCCGAGATCGGCAGAAACGCCTCGGCCCCCGGAGGACGCACGGGAACCGGAACGTCGGGGCGAGAGATCGCGTCGACGAAGCGCGCGAACTGGAAACCGATCACGAGGCACACGAGGGCGAAGAAGCCCTGCACCGCGCGGCGGGCGACGAACTCGCGGAAGACGCCGTGCTCGGGAATCCGCCGGTCGAGCAGCGCCGCCGTGGCGCGCAGCGGCTCGAGAGCCGGGAGCCGCGCCGGGGTCGTGCTCCGCGAACGGTCGGCGACGCCGGTCTCGCTCATGATGTCGCTCTCCTCGGGGGCCGGGAAGAAGAGCGTAACCGGCGGCCCGGCGGGTGGCCTTGCTCGGCGTCAAGCGCCCCGGGGCGCTCAGGGGCCGCCGAGTTCCTCGAGCCGGTCGGGGTCGAGCACGTAGATCCGCTGCCCGGCCGTACGGATCAGGCCGCTTTCCTCGAGCCGTGCCAGGCAGCGCGAGAACGTCGGGGCCGTCATGCCGAGCTGGCCGGCGATCAGGTACTTGCGCGCGGGCAGCTCGACGTAGCCGCCCTGCTCGTCGCGCCGCAGCTTGAGGTCGAGCAGGAAGCGCGCGAGGCGCCGGGGGGCCTCGGAGACGGAAAGCGCCTCGATCCGTTCGACGAGCCGCTTGAGCCAGACCGACATCCCCGCGAACAGCCCGAGCGAAAAGCCCGGCCGCGAGGCCAGCAGCCGCAGGAACTCGTCGCGCCGGAACAGCACGAGGCGGGTCTCCTCGACGCAGATCGCCGTCGCCGGGTACTCGCTGCCCTCGAACAGGGAGACTTCCGCGAAGTTGTCGAACGGGCCGATCAGATGCAGCAGCACCTCGCGCCCGTCGGGCGCCTCGCGGACGATCTTGACCATGCCTTCGGCGACGAGATAGAAGCCGCGGCTCGGATCGCCCTGCCGGAAGACGATCGCCTCGCGGCGGAACGTCTGCTCTTCGGAGGCACGCTCGAGCGCCACGAGATCGTCGTCCGACAGGCGCGAGAAGACCGGACTCGCGCGGATCGCCCCCCGGGCGATGTCGGAAAGCGCCGCCATCAGCCGACCGCGCTGCCGGGGGCGACGTCCCCCGCGACGGTGACGATGCCGAGCCGGTCGCCCTGCCGGGCCGCGAGCAGCATCCCCTCTGAGCGCACGCCGCGGATCGTCGCCGGCTCGAGATTGGCGACGACGACGACGGTCCGGCCGACGAGGTCGTCCGGAGCATAGGCGGGCGCGATGCCGGCGACGATCTGCCGGCGCTCGTCGCCGAGATCGACCGTGAGCTTCAGCAGCCGGTCGGCCCCGGCCACCGGTTCCGCCTCGAGCACGCGGGCGGTACGCAGGGCCAGCCGGGAGAACTCCTGGAAGCTGATCAGGCCCTCGGTCTTCGCCTTCTTCGCCGCCGGGCGCCGGGCGGCGCCGCGGGCCGCCGTGTCGTGCGCCCGCCGATCGATGCGCGGGAACAGCGACGGCGGCGCGGAGGCGGGGCGGCCCGGTTCGAGTTCGCCCCAGACGCGCAGCCTCTCGAGTCGTGGCGCGATCTCCTCTCCGGTCAGGCCGAGGGACGCGCGCAACTCGGCCATCTTGCCCGGCATCACGGGGAACAGCAGCCCGGAGACGATCCGAAGCGCCTCGCAGGCGTGGTAGAGCACCGTCGCCAGCCGGGTCGTCGCGCCCTCCTTCGCCAGGGTCCAGGGAGCCGACTGGTCGACGTAGCGGTTGGTCTCGCGCACGGCGCCGATCACCGCGGCCAGCCCGCGGTCGATCTGCATCGCCCGCAGGCGCCGCTCCATCTCCCCGACGGCGGCGAGCACGGCCCGCCGCAGGGTCTCCTCGGCCGGGCCGGCGGCGGTTTCGTCGGGGTGCGGGATGCGGCCGTCCCGGTGGCGTTCGACCAGCCGGAGCACGCGGCTGGCGAGGTTGCCGAGATCGTTGGCCAGGTCGGCGTTGTAGCGCAGCGCGAAGCCTTCCTCGGTGAACACCGCGTCCTGGCCGAGGGTCATGTCCGCCATCAGGTAGTAGCGCAGGGCGTCGACGCCGTGACGGTCGGCCATCTCGATCGGATCGGTGACGTTGCCGGTCGACTTGGACATCTTCGATCCGCCGGACAGCCACCATCCGTGCGCGAAGATCGTCCGGGGCATCTCGAGGCCCATGGCGTGGAGCATCGTCGGCCAGTAGACGGTGTGCGTCGTCAAGATGTCCTTGCCGATCAGGTGGCAGTCGGCCGGCCACCAGCGCCGGAACGTCTCCTCGTCACGACGGTAGCCGACGGCCGAGATGTAGTTGACCAGTGCGTCGAACCAGACGTAGCAGACGTAGTCGCGGTCGAACGGCAGTTCGATGCCCCACGGCATGCGCGAGCGGGGGCGGGAGATGCACAGGTCGCCGAGCGGCTGGCGCAGGAAGCCGAGCGTCTCGTTGCGGCGTTGCTCGGGCTGGATGAACTCCGGGTGCGATTCGATGTAGTCGATCAGCCACTGCTGGTAGCGGCTCATGCGGAAGAAGTAGTTCGTCTCCCGGATCCGCTGGACCGGCTTGCCTTCGGGGCTGCGCCCATCGACGAGTTCCTTTTCGGTGTAGAACCGCTCCTCGGACACCGAGTACCAGCCCTCGTACTCCGCGCTGTAGATCTCGTCGCGTTCGTGCAGCTCGGCCAGGATCTCCTGCACGACCGCCGTGTGCCGCGGTTCCGTCGTGCGGATGAAGTCGTCGTGGGTGATCGCGAGCTGCTCCCAGAGCTGCTGGAAGCGCACGACGGTCCGGTCGCACTGCGCCTGCGGGGGGATTCCGGCGAGCTGCGCCGCCTCCCAGACTTTCTGTCCGTGCTCGTCGGTGCCGGTCAGGAAGTGGACCGGAATGCCGAGCAGCCGGTGATAGCGGGCCAGCACGTCGGCAAGGATCGTCGCGTACGCGTGACCGATGTGGGGCCGGTCGTTGACGTAGTAGATCGGGGTCGTGATGTAGAACCGTTCCATGGGGGGTGCTCCGCGGCATCGGCCGCCCGCATCTTCGACCGCGCGCCGAGGCAAGGCAAGCCCGCCGCCGCGTCCGGCGACGGGGGGCTTCGGGCTAGTTCTTCGGCTCCGACCGCGAGAGGATCTGCTCGATCCGGTCGATCACGCCGTCCATGTAGCTCACGGCGGCGCGGATCGGTTCGGGGCGCGTCATGTCCACGCCGGCGCGCTGCAGCAGCTCGACCGGCGGTCTGGAAGATCCGGACGAGAGGAACTCGAGGTAGCGCTCGACGGCTCCCGGTTCACCCGCGAGGATCTTCTTCGCCAGGGCCACCGCGGCCACGTAGCTGGTAGCGTACTGGTAGACGTAGAAGTTGTAGTGGAAGTGCGGAATGAACGCCCACTCGACCTGGTACAGGTCGTCGATCTTCGTCACGCCCTGTTCCTCGCCGTAGTAGCGGCGCAGCAGATCGCCGTAGAGCGCGCCCAGCGTCTCGGCCGTCAGCGGCTCGCCGCGTTCGGCCATCTCGTGGATCGCCAGTTCGAACTCGGCGAACTGGGTCTGCCGGTAGACGGTCTGCCGCATCCCCTCGAGGAAATGGCCGAGCAGAGCCAGGCGCTCCTCGTCGGTCGTCGCGCGTGACAGCAGATCCTCGAACAGGAGCACCTCGTTGACGGTGGAGGCGACCTCGGCGACGAAGATCACGTAGTCCGCCATCGGGTAGGGCTGGCTGCGCTGGCTGAAGACCGAGTGCATCAGGTGTCCGCCCTCGTGGGCCAGCGTCGACATGCTGTTGTAGTCGTCGATGTGGTTGAGCAGCATGTAGGGGTGGACGTCGTACACGATGTCCGACACGTAGGCCCCCGAACGCTTGCCCGGCTTCGGAAACACGTCGACCCAGCCGGCGTCGAGCACGCCGCCGAACGTCTCGACGTAGTCGCGACCGAGCGGCGCCAGCGCCTGGAGCACGAGCTGCTTGGATTTCTCCCACGGATAGGCGGCCGAGATCTGCGGGACCAGCGGCGGATACATGTCGTGGTAGCGCAGGTCGTCGAGGCCGAGCATCCGGGCCCGGAGCCGGAGATAACGGTGGAGGGTCGGCAGGCCGGCGTTGACCTCGTCGACGAGCATCCGGTAGACGGCGGGGTCGACCTCGTTCGCGGCGAGCGAGGCCTCGAGCGAGGAGCCGTAGTGGCGGACGCGCATGTCGAACACGTGTTCGTTGACGGACGCGGCCAGCGTGGCGGCCAGGCTGCCCGAAAAGCGCGAGAGCGTGTCGTAGAATGCCTTGTACGTCGCGATCCGGTCCGCGCGGATCGGTGACGTGCGGCCCTTCGAGTAGCCGTTGACGTCGACGAGCAGCTCCTCGCCGGTCGAGAGCGTGATCGTCGGCCACGGGATCTCGGCGTTGCGCAGCAGGCCGCCGATCGTCGCGCCGTCGCCGCGCAGGCGGCCGGCCTGGCCGAGGATCTCCTCGATCTCCGGCGAGAGGACGTGGGGCCGGCGCTTTTCGAGCCGCTCGACATAGCGGCGGTACGGCGCGAGCTGCGGCTCCTGCTCGAAGAAACGGGACAGCTTTTCGGGCGGTATCGCGAGCAGTTCGGGATCGATCCAGGCGAAGCGGGCCTGCAGATCGGAGAGCAGCAGGCGCATCGACTGGCGCCGGCCCTGCGGACCGGG
>JAJRXN010000137.1 GCA_024276295.1 Acidobacteriota bacterium | reverse complement strand
GAGATCGGACAGCGGCGCCATCACCGGCATCGTCAGTGCGGCCTGTCCCGACCCCGAGGGCACCAGGAGATTCAGCAGGCTCTGGAACACGAACATCGCGTTGATCGAGAGCGTCGCCGGCATCGTCGCCAGCAGCGACGCTGCGGCGTGCAGCGTCGTGTCGAGCACCTGGAGATCCCCGGCGAGCAGCACGATGCCGCGCGCCATCCCGATCACGATTCCGGCCGTCAGCAGATCCCGCGCTCCGGCGCCGAACGCCTCGGCCGTCGCGGTCGCCGGGAGCCCAGCGAGCACGGCCGCCGCAAGGCCGATGCCGAGGAACACCGCGCCGATCTCGAGCACGTACCAGTCCCGGCTGCCGATCCCCCAGACCATCACCCCGATGCCGAGCGCCAGGGCGCCGAGCACGGCGATCCGGCGCGAGGTGAGCGTCGGCGGCGCTCCGGGATCGCTCCCGGTGGCGTCCACGGAAGGCTCGACCCGTTCGTGCCGGGCGCGGTGCATCACGTAGGCGATCCCGAGCGTCGTGAGCACGACCCAGCAGACGGTGCGCAGCGGCCAGCCGGAGATCGGCGGCAGGCCGGCGATCGCCTCGGCCACGCCGACCGTGAACGGATTGAGCATCGCGCCGGCGAATCCCATCCCGGCACCGACGAGCGGAACCGCGACGCCGACGACCGGGCCGTAGCCGAGCGCGCGGGCCAGCGGGACGAACAGGATCACGAACGGGATGACCTCCTCGCTCATGCCGAACACCGCTCCGCCGATCGAGAACAGGACCATCGCCGTCGGCAGGAGCAGCACGCCCCGGGTCTGCAGGTGCCGTGCGGCCAGTCCGACCAGTGCCGGGAAGGCTCCCGACCGCTCGATCACCCGGAACGTTCCGCCGACGACCAGCAGGAACGCGACGATCGGCGAGGCGTCGACCAGCCCGCGCAGCGGGGCCTCGAGCACCGCGAACGGCAGCGCGGAGAGCCCGGGGCGGGAGGCCTCGTCCGGTGCGACGTACCGGAAGCTCCCCGGGACGATCCGGCCGTCGTCTCCGCGCTGGTACGAGCCGGCCGGGATCAGCGTCCCCGCCACGGCCACGATGACGGTCAGGCCGAGGATCAGCGTGAAGACGTGGGGAACGCGGAGGGGACGCACGGTCATCCGCGAAGTCTATCCGGAGTTGGCGGCGAAATCGGTCAGGCCCGCGGCAGGGCCTCCAGCCTGTCCGGTCGGCCGAGATGGAAGCCTTGGCCGTACCGCACGCCGATCGTGCGCAGCGCCTCGAGTTCGGCCGCGGTCTCGATGCCCTCGGCGATCGATGCGGCGCCGATCGCATCCACGGTGTCCTGGACCGCCCGCAGCAGGCGCTGCCGGGCGACGTCGCCATCCGACGAGCGGACCAGCGCGATGTCGATCTTGACGTACTCCGGATCGAGGTCCATCAGTGTCGAGATGCTCGACGGCGAGCTGCCGATGTCGTCGAGCGCGACGCTGATGCCGAGCGCGCGCAGCCGCTCGCGCGCCTCGCGCACGGCGCGCAGGTTGCGCTGGCAGCTCCTCTCCGACAGCTCGACGACGATGTGCCGCGGCTCGAGACCGCACGAGGCGAGCAGGTGCCCGAACTGGCCGCGCTGGAACCGCGGGTCGTGGATCGCGCTCGGAATCGTGTTGAGAAACAGGTGCTCTTCGTGGCGCAGCCGGTTGCGCACGCCGCGCAGTGCGGCCATGCGGCAGGCGACGTCGAGTTCGAAGATCAGCTCTTCGCGCTCCGCGGTGACGAACACGTCGCTCGGGCTTCTCCAGACGCCGTCCGGCGGGACCCGCAGCAGGGCCTCGTAGCCGAGCACCTTCCGCGTCGCCAGTTCGAAGATCGGCTGGTACACGATCTCCATGTCGCGGCCGAGGATCATCCGCGTCAGCTCGTGCCGGCGCTTCTGCCGTTCGAGCCGCGCGAACAGGTCGCCGTCGTCGCGCGCACGCTCGATGCCGATGGCGAGTTCGCGGCGGAGCTGGGCCGCGGGGCTGTGCAGCACGAGCGCGTGGCCGACGCACGGCGCCGGCACGTCGACGAGGTCCGAGTGGCCGAGGCGATGGCGCTGGGCGGTCAGGAACTGCGAGAGCGCCTTCGGCAGGGTCGGCAGCACGTCGACGAAGAACCGCAGGCTGCTGCGCGGGCGGAAGAACAGCACGAGCAGTTCGTCGACGCGGCTGTCGCTCTCGATCACCATGTCGCTCGGCATCAGATGCGCCTCGAGCGACTTCCGCGTCAGGTCGACGAGCGCGCTCGTCGACCGCCGATAGGCCGTGTGGCCATGATGCCGTTCGACGGCCGCGAGAAAGCCCGCATCGATCGTCAGGATGCCGACCGCGCCATGCTCGGAGAGCCGGCGCAACGCCAGGTCGATGTCGGCGCGGGCCTGGCGCTCGTGTCCGAGCTCCGCCTCGGCGGAGGGTGGTGTCAGGATGCTTCCCGATGCCATGCGCTTGGTTCTCCCGCCGGGCCGGCGAGGGGCCGGCCGTCCTCGCCGGCAAACATAGGTCGCGCGCTCGATTTGGTCCGCCGGAGCCCGCGGCCGGGCGCGGTTCGGGCGGAGTCCGCTGCCGGGGGCAACGGCGTATCCCGGCGCGGGGGCGGCCTGCGGGAGCTACTCGTCCGTCGTACCGGCGGACGGACACACCGTGCCGGCGGGATCGTCCTGCCTGCTCCACAGGGAGCGCAGCCGGTCGATGCCGCGTCCCAGCGCCGAGCGGCGCGGTGCCAGTTCCTCGAAGTCGTGCTCGAGATCCCGGCTCCGCCCGGCGACGGCCGCCGCGAGGCGGCGCGCGGCCTCGCGCCACATCGCCCGCGACCACGGCTTGATCCCGACCCGGCGACTGCGGAGGCTCCGGCAGCGGACCTGGGCCGCCTCGCCGAGCCGGATGGTCAGGATTCCGTTGGTCAGCCCCTGGCCGACCGGTCCGGCGAGCCGGGTCGTCCACGAGCCGGCGACCTCGGCCAGGGCGTCGGTCAGTCCGTCGGCGATCTTCTCGACGATTCCCGCGGTGGCCGCCACCGCCAGCACGTCGCGGACGATCCCCAGCGTCCCCGCGACGCCGGGGCGGCCGTAGTAGAGCTTCGCGAGACGGGCCATGAGTTCGATGTTGCGCAGCAGCGTGATCAGCACGTCGAGCAGGGCCGACGGGTTGACGGCGGTCAGCACCGCGATCTGGGTCGCGCTCTGCCAGATCTCGCGCCGGGCGCGCCGGTCCAGCGGCTCGAGCAGCCGGTCGATCTCCGCTTCGATCTCGTCGACGAGAGCGACGTCATCTTCGGCCTCGTCGCCGAGGGCCAGCAACCGTTCGAGTGCTCCGGGGATCTCCTGGCGGACCTGTTCCGGCAGGGCGTCGTTCCCCTCCTGCCGTGCCAGGTACCGCTCGGCGAAGCGCAGATAGGCGCGCCGCTGCCGCGGGGTCCAGCCGGCTTCCGGCGGCGGGAGATCCGGGGGGCTGACCACGCGGGGAATCCGGACCCAGCGCAGTCCCGCCCAGCCGAGGAACGCCGCCAGGCCCGTCGCGAGCATCCCCGAGACGGTCCAGGCGAGCCCCGGGTGGATCTTCGAGAGCAGTTCGTGGAGGTGGATCGCCTCGAGCAGGATCAGTGCTCCCCCGAGCAGCACGGCGGCGATCGCGACACGACGCGCCCACGTCCAGCCGCGCCGCAGCAGGGTCGAGAGGAACGGGAGGGTCCGGTCGGCTTCGCCGATCCCGCGGGTCGCCATGCCCCCACGATACCCGGGAATCACCCGATGGGGTCGGTTCCTGCGGTTCTACTGGGCGGTCGGACCGTCGTCGCGGGGAGGGGGGGCGAACGGGTCGCGGGCCAGGCGCGCCACCCGCTCCCGCGTGTATTCCTCCGATTCACGCCGCGCCCGTTCGAGGTCTTCTCCGTGTTCGTGCGTGTAGAGCGACTCGGGCATCCATCCGGTCAGCCAGGCCGGATTCATCGGGTACACCGCCGGATTGAACATCGTCCAGTAGAGATGCCAGACCAGGATCGCGAGCGTCGCCAGCCAGGCTTCCCAGTAGTGGATCATCAGCGCGACGTCGAGCGTTCCCCGGGGCAGGTACTGCACCAGCTCGTTGTCGAACCACAGCATCAGCCCGGTGACCACCATCACGACCGTGCCCCAGATCAGGGCCCAGTACTCCGCCTTCTCGACGTAGCTGAACCGCGCCAGCTTCGGCGGCGTACGCGTCAGCCCGAGGGCATACCAGAGGCGGTGCCGGAGATCGCCGAGATCGCGCCGCGAGAACATGATGTCCCGCACGAGCTGCCGGCCGCGGCGCGTGAACACGACGTAGAACAGGTGCCAGACCGACGTCAGGATGAAGAACGACGCCGCGATCCGATGCACGACGCCCCGGAGCTGAAACCCGCGCTCCCAGCCGAACAGAAGCCGCGAGAGCCACGTCTCGTCGAAGCGCAGCGCGAATCCGGAGATCACGAGCACCGTGAACGAGACCATCAGCAGGGTGTGCTGCCACAGCTCGGCGCGGCGCATGCGGAGCAGCTGCGGGCGCGCGTGCAGCCGGGCGCGGACGAAGGAGACCCAGTCGATCGCTACGTGGGCCAGCATCAGTCCGATCGTGCCGATGATCAGCACGATGTAGATCTTCCGGACGACGTCCGCCAGCGGCGTGTGCAGTCCCTCGCCTCCGACGCCGTGGATCGGCGTGGCCGCCAGTGCGATCGAGATTCCCGGGTGGCACTGCCCGCAGGTCTCCTGCAGGTTCTGCGCGTTGATCGAGGATGTCGGGTCGGTCGAAGGCAGGATCCGGTGGGCGCCGTGACACGATGCGCAGTTGGCGACGCGCAGATCCCCCGCCGCCGACTTGAGTCCGTGGTAGCTGTCGATGAACGAGGCCAGCCGGCCGCTCGCCAGGCCGTACTTCTCGTTGATCGTCTCCGATTCGTGGCACCGGGCGCACGTCTTCTCGGCGACCTTCTGGCGCGAGACCGGAGCCCGCGGATCGTCGGACCGCAGGATGCCGTGCTCGCCGTGGCACGACGTGCATCCCGGTGCATCGGTCTCGCCGTGCCTGACGAGCTGCCCGTGGATTCCCTCCCAGTAGTCCGCCTCGATGCTCTTGTGGCAGCGGCCGCAGGTCTTCGGGATGTTGAAGAAGTTGATCGTCGACTCGGGATCGTTCGGCGGCAGGATCCTGTGCGCCGAGCCCCCGGTGGAATGGCAGTCGTTGCAGCTCGCCGCGAAGTACACGCCTCCGGCTGCGGCGTGCCCGTGGACGCTCGCCTCGTAGATCTCCACCGCCGTGGCGAAGAGGATCTGGTACTTCCGCGTCAGGTTGAGATCGGCGTGACACCGGCCGCAGGTCTTCGGCAGGTTGGCCGGGTGGACGAGCGAGGCGCGGTCCGATGCCGGAAGCACGTTGTGATCGCCGTGGCACCGGGCGCAGGTCGGAGCATCCGGACAGGTGTCCACGTCGCAGATGCCGTGCCGCTGGTAGGTCTCGGCATCGTCGGCATGGCACGTCCCGCACCCGTCGAGGCCGACGCGGAAGCCTTCGGCCGGGGCGTGCGGGAACGTATCCTTGTCCTGGTGGCAGTCCGTGCAGTCGAAGCCCTCGTGCAGCGACTGCGCGAGCGCCGCGGCGATGTCCTGGCCGGAGGCTGCTTCCTCGTGGCATCCGAGGCAGGAGTCGGTGTCGATCGGCTCGGGGGCCTCGGCGGGGTCCGCGGCCAACGCCGGGGCGGTCAGGAGCCCGAGCATGCCGATGGCGAAAACCAAGCGAATACTGGCGGGGGTGGCGCGCCGGTGCGGTTCCATCCCTCTCCTCGTTCTCCGGGGATCCCCTCCGGGCTGCATAGATGATAAGTTAGTTGCGCATCCAAGACCAGCCCCCCTGCGCCGCCCGGAGCCGGGCCTGGCGCCCCGGCGATGACCGGGTTCGGAGCGCTGGTCCGGGCGGCCGGCATCGCGTCGGGCGGCGCCGCCCTGTGGCTCGTCTACTTCGATCTCAAGGACCGCCTGGCCCCCGAGCCGCGACGGCT
>JAJRXN010000136.1 GCA_024276295.1 Acidobacteriota bacterium | reverse complement strand
GGATCCGCCGATCGGCGCCGCCGGCCTGTCGGTGTTCGCGGCCGGCGCCTTCCCGGACGCGGCCTCGGACGGCGTGGACTCCGATGGCGACCGGCTCGGTCCCGACGAGTACCCCGGCGCGCGTCGCGTCGACGACAACGCAGAGGGCACCTGCGTCGGGTCGGCCAACAACGGCCTGCCGTGCACGTCGAATGCCGACTGCCCGCCACGGACCGACGTCACGTTCGGGCTGTTCAGCGAGAATTCGTTCTGCGAGTTCCGCGACGAGATGGCCGAGTACTGCCCTGGTGGTGTTCCCGCCGGAGACGACGCCTGCGGTTCTGCCGGTGCGGCCGGCATCGACGAGCCGGACGAATCGTACGACGGGAACCTGTTCATGGCCGCCGGACCGGACACCGGCATCGTGCGCGCCGTGCTCGACCCGGCGGACCCGACGGCGCTGTCCACCTGGACGACCTTCTTCGACGCGTCGGCCCTGCCGGACTGCCCGACCGGCTGGCGTGCGGTGATGGCCGGCTCGGACGGCTTCCTCTACGCCGTGGCCGACAACGGCGGCGGCACCAGCGGTGCTCTCTACCGCGTCGTCTACGATGCCGAGATCGGTCCGCGCGAGGTGGCGGCGGGAAGCCTGTTCCCGGTCTCGGTGAAGAAAGGCGCGACCGACACCGAGGTCGTACTGCGCTGGGAGGACCTGCGCGACGACGCCCGGCAGCCGCGTGACGACGGGACCGACCCGCTGCAGCCCGAGCGGGAGTACACCGTCTGGATGGGGACGCTCGGCAGCTTCTACAGCCACAATCCGGTCAGCGGGCTCGATGGCGTTCCGGGCCAGGCGGTCAACGACGCGCTGCGCGAGGCGACCTTCGATGCCGGGACCGGCAACAGGTACTTCCTCGTCTCGGCGCGCAGCGCCAACCTCGAGGGAACGCTCGGACAGGCCAGCGACGGTACGGTCCGTCCGGGGCCGGCGGTGACCGATCTGTGCGAGACGATCGGCTACCACGGCGCTCCGGACTACAACCTGTGGACCTGCGGCCAGGACTTCACGCTGAAGGACGAGCACGGCGAGACGCACTCGCTGTACGAGTTCCGTGGACAGGTCATGATGCTCGACTTCTCCGCCTGGTGGTGCGGGCCATGTCAGGCCGAGGCGGACGTGCTCGAGAACCTCAACCAGGACTACAAGGACCGCGGCGTCCAGGTGCTGACCGTGCTGATGGACGAGGAGTCCAACGGTCCGGACTGGTACGGCAGGCCCTGCCCGGCGGAGTGCCGCAACTGGAGCGACCGTGACGATCCGAATCCGGATCACACGTTCCCCTGCTGGGCCGACGAGCTGAATCCAGACAAGAGCCGGACGGCGTGGCCGCTGTACGACAAGTTCAACGCCGTGCCGACCAACGTGATCCTCGACACCGGCCTGCGAGTCGTCTACTCCACGGGTGGATATCCGGAGGACACGATCCGCAGCAAGCTGGACAAGCTGGTCGGAGCCACTGACACCTGCCTGCACTGATTCCCGACCACGACGCGCGCCGTGGGGCTTCGGCCCTCGCGGCGCGCGGTCTGTCCTGTCGAGCGTCTTCCAGGAGATCGAGACGATGCGCCGAGTTGCCGTTCTGCTCGCCCTGCTCGTTGTCATGGCACCGGCGGTCCATGCCGGCGAACCGGCCGGGACCGACCGGGCGGGTTCCGCGACCGCGGCACCCGACGACGAAGGAAAGCGCGAGAGCGACGCCACCGAGTCGTCGCTGACGCAGTCGATCCAGGGCGAGGGCGGACTGACCGTCCAGACGATGTGCACCAACTGCAACAGCGCCGACCTCTCGCTCGGCGGCCTGGGCAACGACCACATCGCGGTGACCTGTGACGGGATGCCGGTTCCCTCGGGGCTTCCGCAGGTCTACCTGCTGTCGGTGATGCCGCCGACGCTGATCGACAACGTCTCGATTCGCCGGGGCGCCGCGGCGGGCAGCCTCGAGGCCGGCGCGATCGGCGGCGAGGTCGACATCGAGCGCCGGCGCCCCGCGCCGGGGCTGCAGGTGCGGGCCAGCGCCGATCGGGGAAGCTATGGCTGGGGCGGCGCCCGGGCCGACGTCTCCGGCGCCGCCGGCTGGTTCTCCGGCAACCTGGCGCTGACGTGGTCGGAGAGCGAGCGCGTCTTCGCCGACGAGGACACGACGCCGGACATGCCGTCGTCCGACCGCTACACGATCGAGGCCCGGGCCGGGATCCGTCTCGGCAGGGAGCATCATCTGAGAGTCGGCGCGTCCGACTACCAGGAAGAGCAGCTCGAGGGTCGCGCGGCCTACGAGCAGTCGTACGGACTGTGGAATCTCGAGAACGTCGACTTCGGCCGCAAGCAGTACGATCTGCAGTACGACGGCCTGCTCGGTGACGGTTCGCTGGTCGAGGCCGGCGCGATGTTCAGCGACCGGTTCCAGGTGATCGAGGAGACGATCCCGTTCACGCTTCCTCAGCCGGAGCGGCAGTACTTCCCCTCGTACGACATCAAGGACAAGCTGGGGCATGCCTACGCCCGCTGGTCGCGGACGTTCGGCTTCGCCACCGAGGTGCGGGCCGGCGCATCGTGGACCCGGCGCAAGATGTCCGTCGTCGACGTGCGGAAGAACCTGTTCCAGGTCTTCAAGGGGTTGCCGTTCGAGGAGGTCTTCACCCGGGCCAGCACCGAGACGATCACCGAGACGTCGGCCTTCGCGGAGATCGAGCACACGTTCTCGTCGAGGGTCAGCCTGCAGGCCGGCGCGCGCTTCGTCGACTACGGCTACACGGACAACTTCGACGAGGTCTTCGAGTACGAGTCGCAAGGTGTCCGGGACGCCTGGGCGGCGCTGGACCTGCCGACCGGAAGCCGCGTCCTGCCGCGGCTGGGCCTCCAGCTCACGCCGAACGACGCCTGGATCATCCGCCTTTCCGCCGGTGCCGGCTACAGGCTGCCCGAGCCGACGTACGACGAGGTCTGCTGCGGGCGCCGTTTCCGGGGCAATCGCGGCCTGTCGATCGAGCGCTCGTGGGCGTACGGGGTCGAGGCGACCTGGCAGCCGCGGGCCAGCCTGCAGGTGACCGGCTCGGTGTTCGTCAACGACTTCGACGATCTCGCCCTCAAGATGGTCACTCTCTCGTCGCGCTACCAGCCGACGTACCAGAACGTCAACGTGCCGCGGGCGCGGCTCGTCTCGTTCGGTACGCAGCTCCGCGCCGACCTGTCGCCGACGCTGTCGTTCAAGCTCTCGTACTCGTTCACCGACACCACGAACCGCACCGACGGGGATGTCATCCCGGCGATCATCCTCAACCAGTCCAACCTGCCGGAAGAGCGCGACTTCGTCAGCGACGAGATTCCGTACGTTCCGCGCGATTCGCTGGTGGTAGGGTTCGACTTCGCGACGCACCGCTCCGGCTTTTCGGCGAGCATCACCGGCCAGCGCACCGGGACGATGCTGATCCAGTCGTTCGTGCCGGTCGGCTTCGGTTCGGAGGACGAGATCGCGTTCCGGCGCACCGAGGCATTCTGGACCGTCAACATGCGGCTTGCGCAACGAATCGCCGCCGGGGTCGAGCTGTTCGTCGGGGCGGACAACATCGGACGCTACGTCCAGAGCGACCTGGCCGACCCGTCGACCGACTACACGTGGGGGCCGCTGCGCGGCCGGTACCAGTACGTCGGCCTCGCCTGGACGTTCGACTCGCGCTGAACCGGAGCCTCAGAGTTCCGCGGCCAGCTCCGGGAAACGGCGCCTGAGTTCCTCGAGCGTCTTCCTCGCGGCGCGGTCCCGGCCTCGTGCTCGCTCGGCCCGCACCAGGCCGGCCAGGGCGCGGCCGGCGAGCGGGTCCTCCGCCGGGGCCTCCTCGGCGGCGCGCTCGAACCAGCGGGCCGCCGCCCGCGCGTCGTCCGCACCGAGCAGCAGTTCGCCGGCCCGGAGTTCGAGTTCCGGTCGTCGCTCCGCCTCCGCACGCTCGAGGCCGTCTTCGAGCAGCGTCGCCGCGCGGCGGGGCTGCTCGAGCCCGGCAAGATAGTCCGCCGCGGCGAGCAGCGTATCGGCGTCACCGCCGGAAAGCGCCCGGCGGTACTCCGCGTAGCCCGCCTGCACGGCGCCGGCCAGTCGGGCGACGTCGCCGGGGCCGGCCAGGCCGACGTGGCGGGCGAGTTCCTCGCCGTCCTCGTCGAGAAACAGCACGACCGGGATCGCCTCGACGCGATGGCGCCTGACGAAGACCGTCTGCGCATCGAAGTTGACCTTGAGCGGGACGAACCCGTCGAGCGCGTCGATGACCTCCGGCTGGTTCCAGGTCGTCTGCTCCATCATCTGGCATGGGGCGCACCAGACGGCCCAGAAGTCCACGATGACGGGGGCGCCGGCTTCCTGCGCCGCCTCCAGGGCCTGGCGGATGTCCCGGATCCACTCGACTTCGCCGGCGAGTGCCGGTCGCGCCGGCGCGATGGCGAGAAGCGCCAGGGCGGCCGCCGATGTCGCGATTGCGGTCATGGCTCGCATCGATCCTCCACATGGGACAGCGCCCCGATTATGGCCGAATCGGGCGCAGGGTGCGCGTGGTGCGGGGGCGCTATATTGGCTTCGGGATGGCGCGATCCGGGCTCCGCTCCGGTCGCGTCCCGAGCCGTGGAGAACGCGATGCGCCGCTTCGTCCTCGCTGTCCTGTTCTGCCTGCCGATGGCGCTGCCGTCCGTGGCGTCCGGCCGCCGGCCGGGGCCGCTTCCGGAGGATCCGCGCCGCGTGCCGAACAACCTGCGGCTGACCGTCACCGAGAGCAAGGCGGATCTCGACGGCGATCGCGTCAAGGAAGGTCTCGTCCTCGTCGAGGCCCTGACCGGCGCGCAGGACGCAGCGCGGGCCGTGGAGGTGATCCTCGGCATCATCGGCTCTCCCGACGCGGAGGGGGGCGGCACGCTGCTCTGGTCGCGCCACGTAGGCCGTGATACCGGACAGCCGGCCCATTCGGCGGAGATCACCGCCGTCGATCTCGATGGTGACGGCGGCTCGGAGCTGATCCTCACGTGGGACCGGGCGCTCGACGACGTGAGTCGCGACCGTTTCGCCGAGGTGTGGGCGGTCGACGGTCCGGGGCGGCTCCGGAAGGTCTGGCAGGGGCGCTGGGAGGTCGACACCCGACGCACTCCGGACGTGCCTCCGG
>JAJRXN010000012.1 GCA_024276295.1 Acidobacteriota bacterium | reverse complement strand
GGGAGCCTTCTTGCCGACCAGAACGGCCATGGAACATCCTCCTCGGTCGTGATGTTGATTTCCGATGAAAGCCGGCCCGCGGCGGGCCTGGCGCCAGTCGCGATGGTAGCAGCGCCGGGTCGGTCAGTCGAGGTAGCGCCCTGCCCATGCGGCGATCAGCTCCCCGCACCACCGGGCGTCGCGTGCCGACGAGAGAAGGTGGTCGGCGGCATCGAGGCTGACGAAGCTCCGCGGATGGCGCGCGAGCCGGAACAGCCGCGCCGCGTGCTCGACAGAAACCGTTTTGTCAGCCGGCGAATGGAGCACCAGCAGCGGGCGGCCGAGTCCCGCCACCGCGTCGGCGACGTCGTGGCGCTCGAGATCCTCGAGCAGGTTCCAGCGGATCCGCAGGCGGCGCGGGCCGATGACCACCTCGCTCTCGCCCGCCTCGTCGAGCTGCGGAGCCATCCGCCGCAGCTTCGCGGCGAGATCCCGCGTCTCCGACGGCGCGGCGATCGTCGCCACGGCCCGCACCGTCTCGAGATGGCGCGCCGCCATGATCGCCGCGGCTCCGCCGAGGCTGTGGCCGACGAGCAGCCGGACCGGATGCCCGCGCTCCTCGAGCGTCGCGGCGGCGGCGAGCAGGTCCTGCAGGTTCGACGTGAAGTCCGTCTCGGAAAAGTCGCCTCCGCTCTCGCCGAGACCGGTGAAGTCGAACCGCATCACCGCGAGGCCGGCGGCCGCCAGCGCCTTCGTGACATGGTAGGCCGCCTTGACGTCCTTGCCGCACGTAAAGCAGTGCGCGAACAGCGCCGCGCCGCGCGCCGCCCCCTCCGGCAATTCGAGCACGCCGGCGAGTTCGTGGCCCAGCGCACCCGGAAAGCGGATCTTCTCGACCGGCATCGCACCTCCCCGGGCTACGGCCGCTCGAACGGCAGCACCGCACGGTGCACGGCGATCTCGTCGTCGAGTGGCCTGCCGAGAGCGGCGGCGAGCATCGCGGCGGCGGCGTCCTCGGCGACATGCTCGCCGAGCAGCACGAGTTCGCGCGGCGCGTCGCGCTCGTCGAGGCGTGCCAGCGCCAGGGCGGGCTCGCCGAGCACCAGCCAGCGGTCGTGCTCGCCCCAGGACTCGCGCATCCGCTTCGGGCTGCGATGGCCCCCGGCGACGGCAAGATGCAGTTCGGTGCGCGGGTCGATCTCGAGCGGACGGACGGCGACGCCCGCGGCCGGGGCCGCCCGCAGCCGGGTCGTCACCGGCCCCCGCGCCGGTTGCGCTCCGGCGGAGCCGGTGCGCCGTCGCGCCACCCGTCGCACCACCCCGCGCGTCAGGCGCGCCACCGTGCGCGTGACGGCGAGTCGCGCTCCGCGATGCGCCTCGAGACCGAACAGCGGCGGACGCTCGGTGCAGAGCTGGTCCTTCTGGGCGCCGCGGCCCGGCAGGTAGTCGACGACCGCCGGCGGCCCGTCGTCGAACATCCGCTCGAGCCCGCGCCAGATCAGGATCGTTCCGGCGCTGAGCGCCGCGAGCCGGGTGTCGTAGACCGTCGAGTAGGCGATCGCGCGCCCGCCGAGGCGGAACCAGATCATCGCCGCCGCGGGTACCCCGGCGACGGTCATCCCGAACAGGCGGACCCAACCGCGCTCCGCGGCGCGCGTCACGAGCGCCTCGCGGTGCGCTGCCGTGACGGGCTTCATCGCGCCCTTCCAGCCGCGGGCGTGCATCGCGCGGTAGAACGCAAACCCCTCGTCGGCGGGCGGTTCCCCTGCACCGCCCCACGCACGGATCTCCACGTCGCCGAGGCGGGTCGCCTTGTTGGTGAAGTTCTTGACCGTGCGCTCGAACTTGCGGAACGGCTTGCGGAACTCGTTCCAGTCGGCGCCGCCGACAGGCGCCAGCGTCTCGGCGGAGGCCGACGCGGTCCGCACGGAAAACCCCGCCGCGCGCAGGGCGTCGGCCAGGGCCCCGGCCGCGGGATCGTCCGACGGCAGCGCCGGAAGGTCGAGGGCGCGCATCCCGGACCGGGCCGCCTGTTCGACGAGCCGCGCCAGCGCGTCGCGCGTCCGCGGACCGGGCTCGACCTCGCCGATCACCGGACGGAAACGGGGCCGCAGGCCGGCGCCGGCCATCGTCCACGCGCCGCGCCGGTCGCGGACCAGCGGCAGCATCGCCACCGGCCCGTCGTCGTGCCCGGCGACCAGCACGCGCAGGCTGCCCGCCGGCGGCTCCGCCGCGGCGAGCCAGGCGAGCAGCCAGCTCGCGGTGTCGTAGACGTCGGCATGCGGGCCCCGTGCGGGGGCGAGCCGGTCGAGCCCGTCGCGGGCCCGCTCGAGGTCCG
>JAJRXN010000135.1 GCA_024276295.1 Acidobacteriota bacterium | reverse complement strand
TACCTCGGCGTCCCGTTCGATCTCAGCCAGGTGCTGTTCATCGCCACGGCCAACGTGATGGACACGATCCACCCGGCGTTTCGCGACCGCATGGAGGTGATCCGCATTCCCGGCTACTCCGAGGAGGAGAAGGTCCAGATCGCGTTCCAGTACCTGATTCCCAAGCAGCTCGAGGAAAACGCGCTGGGCGACACGTCGGTCAAGTTCTCCGAGACCGCGATCCGCGAGCTGATCGCGCGCTACACGCGCGAGGCAGGGCTGCGCAACCTCGAACGCCGGATCGCCGCGATCTGCCGCAAGATCGCCCGGCGCGTCGCCGAGGGCCGCAAGCCGCCGGCGCGCATCGCCGCGAGCAGTCTCGAGACGTACCTCGGGCCGCCGCCGCCCCAGGCGGACGAGCGGCTCGAAGGCACGGTCGTCGGCGTGGCGACCGGACTGGCCTGGACGGCGGCCGGCGGTGACGTGCTCTACGTCGAGGCGCTGCGGATGTCCGGCAAGGGGCGGCTCAACCTGACCGGGCATCTCGGCAACGTGATGAAGGAGTCGGCCCAGGCGGCGCTGTCCTGGGCCCGCAGCCGGGCGGCGGCGCTCGGCCTGGCCGAGAGCGACTTCCAGGAGAACGACCTCCACATCCACGTCCCGGAAGGGGCGATCCCCAAGGACGGCCCGTCGGCGGGCATCACGCTCGCCTCGGCGATGGTCTCGGCGCTGACCGACCGCCCGCTGCGGCGCGACGTGGCGATGACCGGCGAGATCACGCTGCGGGGGCGCGTGCTTCCGGTCGGCGGGATCAAGGAGAAGGTGCTCGCGGCGCGGCGCGCCGGGGCGCGCGAGGTCGTGCTTCCGGCGGCCAACGAGAAGGAACTGGCCGACCTGCCGCGCTCGATCCGCCGCGAGCTGAAGTTCCACCTCGTCGACTCGATGGACCAGGTGCTCGCCCGGGTGCTCGCCGAGCCCCTGGCCTTGGGCACCGAGGCGGTGGCCACCGGCTCGGCCGTCCCGGCCGGCGCTCGGGAGAGCTGAACCGGCGCTGTACCGGGGGGTGACCCAGGCCGATGCCGAGCTTCCATCGGGCCCGCAGCGGACTCCCTCGATCCGGGCTAGACGCCAGCCCCGCGGCCCGCGTAGTTCCGGGTGTCGGGGCGGAGTCCGGCCGGTGAGCGAGAGCGAGCGCCGGCTGATCGTCCGGGCGGCGGCCGGCGACCGCAGGGCGTTCGATGCCCTGGTCCGGCCGCGCTGGGAGCGGATCTACCGCATCGCGCTGCGGATCGTCGGCGAGCGGGAGGACGCGCAGGACGTGGCCCAGCGGGCCTGCCTCAGGCTGTGGCAGACGCTCGCGCGCTTCCGACCGGGAGAGGATCTCGATGGCTGGATCTACCGCATGGTGACGAACCTGGCGATCGACACGCTGCGTCGCCGGCGGACCCGTCGCGAGGAGCCGGTCCTTCCCGAGGTCCGCGAGCACGCCGGGGCGCTGCCGGAAAACCGCCTGCTTGCCGCGGAACTCGAGCGGGCGCTGCAGGTCGCCACCGAGCAGCTGCCGCCGCGCCAGAAGGCCGTCTTCGTGCTGGCCCGGGTCGAGGGACTCGAGCCGGTCGAGATCGCACGGATGCTCGGGGTAGCCCCGTCGACCGTCCGCAACCACCTGTTCCAGGCGCGGGCCCACGTGGCGCGTGTGCTCGCCCGGCGCTTTCCCGGTCTGCTTGGCCGGTTGGAGGACCGCCGATGAGCGGCGCGGGGCATCGCGTGTCGGACGAGCGGCTGGCCGCCATCGCCGCGGGGGCGATCCCGACGCGCGACGAGGCGGAGCGGATCCTTGCCGACCCGGCGCTGCGCCGGCGGCTGGCCGTGGACGACCCCGGCGCGGTGTTCGCCCTGCTCGGAGGTCTTCCGCCGGAGCCGCCAGCTCCGCCGATGCCGCTCTTGGCGCTGCCGGCGCGCCGCCGTGCCGGCATGCCGCGCTCGCTGCTCGCGGCGGCCGCAGTGCTGGTCATGGTCGCCGGGCTGGCGCTCGTGCTGCGTGCCCCGGTCCCCGATCGCGAGCCGACCGTCGCGGCCGATACCGCACCGGCGTTCCGCGTCGGGCCGCCGGCGAGCTGGCCCGCGGCCGTCGAGCGCGTGCAGTCGCCGCCCGCCGAGATCGTGGCGCTGATTCCGCCTTCCGCCGGCGGGCCGGTCGTCACGCTGATCGTCGACGAGGAGGTGGACCTGTGACAGACCGCCCGTTCCTCTCGGCGGCGATCGCCGCCGTGCTGCTGATCGTCTCCGCGGCGCCCGCACGGGCCACCGGCCCCGGGGCGGCCGCGACCGACTGCGCCGGCCGCGATCTGGTCACGCGCGTGTTCGAGGTCCACTTCAAGCGGATCTCCGAGGCGGTGATGCTGGTCGACCAGCTTCTCGGCCCGTGCGGGACGTACCGCGTGCCGAAGGCGCTCGGCGTGATCGCCGTCGAGGACGAGCAGGCGGCTCTCGACCGCGTGGCCCGCGCCCTCGAGAGCTGGGACGTTCCTCCTGCGACGGTCGAGGTGACGGTCAGCCTGATCCTCGCCACGCGCGAGCCGCCGCCCGAAGAGGGGATCCGCGCCGAGCTGCGGGACGTCTCCGAGACGCTGTCCCGTGTCACCCGCTGGACGCACTACGAGCGGATCGGCTCGGCGACGCTCCATGTCGTCGAGGGAGGCACGGTGCGCGCCTATCTCGGCGAGCGGTATCGCGTCTCGTTCCGCGTCGACGCAGTCGATGCCGACCTCGGCGTCGTCCGGCTCGAGCCGTTCGACCTGCTGCGACTGCCGCATCCGAGCGAGACCTCGGCCGGTCTGCGGACGCCGCAGGTGATCCTCGCCAACAGCGCCCTCAACGTGTTCGAGGGCCGGTTGAACCTGGTCGGGGCCGGATCGCGCGAGCGCGACCGCGCGCTGTTCGTGGCGCTCGAGGTCTGGCCTCGCGAACCGCGACGGGCCGAGGCTGCCGGTGCCATGGAGGGCGACTGAGCATGCCGGAGTTCCGCGTCAAGCTGGCCGACGCGAAGGGGGAGATCACGCAGCGCGACTACACCGCGCGTGACGCGGAGTCGCTGCGTGCCGATCTCGAGCGCCAGGAGTACCTCGTCCTGAGCGTCAGGCGCCGCTCGGTGCTGCTGTCGCTGTTCTCCGACCTGCTGCGCCGGCGCCGCAAGATCAGCACCAAGGAGTTCCTGCTCTTCAACCAGGAGTTCGCGGCGCTGGTCCGGGCCGGACTGCCGATCATCGAGTGCCTCGACCTGCTGCTCGAGCGGCGCAAGAACCCGGACTTCCGTGCCCTGCTCGAGGACGTCCGGGACCGCGTCCGGGGGGGCGAGGCGCTGTCCGACGCCTTCGCCGCCCAGGAGGGAATCCCGCCGCTGTATGCCAGCACCCTGACCTCGGGCGAGCGCAGCGGCGAGATCTCGGTCGTCATCGACCGCTACGTCGAGTACGCCAAGACGATCATGAGCGTGCGCAAGAAGGTGACGGCCGCGCTGGTCTATCCGGCGATCCTGATCGTGATGGCGATCTCGATCGTTCTGATCCTGCTGCTGCACGTGCTGCCGAGCTTCCAGGGGCTGTTCGCGGATCTCGGGGCCGATCTGCCGCTGCTGACACGCTTCGTGGTCGGCATCTCCGACTTCCTGCGGCACAACTGGATGCTGATCGTGTTCTCGGTCGGCGGCGGGCTGATCGCCCTCGCTGCGTGGCGCCGCACTCCCACCGGGCAGCGCGTCCTCGAGCGGATCCTGTACAGGATTCCGTTCGTCGGCCGCATTGCGCGCAGCTTCGTGCTGACGCGCTTTGCGCGCACGATGAGCACGCTGGTCGCCGGCGGGATTCCGCTCGTCGCCAGCCTCGAGGTCGTCAGCCGTGCCATCGGGACGCCCGTCTACTACGATGCCGTGCGCCGCGTCGAGGACCGGATCCGCGAGGGAGCCGCCCTCTGGGGAGCGATGGACGAGAGCGGGATGTTTCCCGACCTGATGATCGAGATGGTCAAGGTCGGCGAATCGGCCGGCAGCCTGGCCGAGATGATGAGCAGCGTGGCGGACTTAACCGACCAGGAGATCGAGACCGAACTGCAGACGGCGGTGTCGCTGATCGAGCCGATCCTGCTGCTGTTCATGGCCGGCGTGGTGGCGACGATCGTGCTGGCGATCTTCCTCCCGCTGCTCAAGCTGTACTCGGCGACATCGACGCTGTGAGCACGGCGGCGGCGGGACGTGGAGTGGGACGACGATGAGTGAGAGCCAGGATCTCGGGCCGGTGATGGGCGAGGCGGGGGCCGTCGCCGATACCGTCAACGAGGAGATCGAAGCGCGGCTGCGCGCCGAGCGGCTGGGGCTGGAGTACGTCGATCTGAGCGACTTCCAGATCGACCACGAGCTGTTCCAGTCGATCCCGGTCGAGCTGATGTTCCGGTTCCACTTCGTGCCGTACCGCCGCGACGGCGAGCGGCTGGTCGTCGTGCTCGCCGATCCGACCTACGTGCTGATGATCGACGAACTCGAGCTGCTGCTCGGCCAGCCGGTCGACGTCGCCGTCGGTACCCGCAGCGCGATCCAGGACGTGCTCAAGCAGTCGGAGTCGTCGCAGCGCGTGCTCGACGAGGCGACCGAGGGGCTCAAGATCCAGGTCGTGCGCGAAGACGAGGACGGCGAGGAAGTCCTGTCGATCGACCGCATCACGTCGGACCAGAGCCCGATCATCAAGCTGGTCGACTCGACGATCTTCAACGCGCTCCAACGGCGGGCTTCGGACATCCACATCGAGACCCGGGACCGCGAGGTGATCGTCAAGTACCGCATCGACGGCGTGCTGTACCAGGCGATGGAGCCGATCGACAAGCGGTTCCACCAGGCGATCGTCTCGCGGATCAAGGTGATGTCGGAACTCGACATCTCGGAAAAGCGCATCCCGCAGGACGGACGCTTCAAGCTGCGGATCAAGGGCCGCACGATCGACTTCCGCGTCAGCATCCTGCCGACGGTCCACGGCGAGGACTGCGTGATCCGGATCCTGGACAAGGAGTCGGCCAGCGAGAAGTTCAAGGACCTTAGCCTCGAGGTGTGCGGCTTCGACGAGGGCGTGCTGCGCAAGGTGCGCAAGTTCATCTCGGAGCCGTACGGGATGTTCCTCGTCACCGGACCGACGGGCTCGGGCAAGACGACCACGCTCTACGCCGCACTGTCGGAGATCCTCAACAGCGAGGACAAGATCATCACCATCGAGGATCCGGTCGAGTACCAGCTCGCCGGGATCACGCAGATTCCGGTCAACGAGAAGAAGGGGCTGACCTTCGCCCGCGGTCTGCGGTCGATCCTGCGCCACGACCCCGACCGCATCATGGTCGGCGAGATTCGCGACGAGGAGACGGCCAACATCGCGATCCAGTCGGCGCTGACCGGACATCTCGTGTTCACCACGGTGCATGCGAACAACGTGGTCGACGTGCTCGGCCGGTTTCTCAACATGAACGTCGAGCTGTACAACTTCGTCTCGGCGCTCAACTGCGTGCTGGCGCAGCGGCTGGTGCGGCTGATCTGCCCCGCCTGCCGGACCCAGGTCCAGCCGACCGACCAGCAGTTGATCGACTCGGGGCTCGATCCGGAGCAGTACCGCGACCGGGCCTACTACGAGGGCAAGGGGTGCATGCAGTGTCACGGAACCGGATATCGGGGCCGGGAAGCGATCTCCGAACTGCTCGATCTTTCGGATACGATTCGCGAGATGATCCTCGACCGGCGCTCGGCAGCCGAGATCCGCAAGCGCGCCGTCGTGGAGGGAATGGTCCCGCTCAGGCAATCGGCGCTGCAGAAGGTGCTCGAAGGCCGTACGACGCTGCGCGAGATCAACAAGGTGACGTTCGTCGAGTAGCGGCGGGCCGAACGACGAGAGGACGACGATGGGCGCGAGCGAACTGCTGGAACGGTGGCGCGGACGGCTTCCGGCCCCCCTGGAGCGGGTGGTCACGCTGCGTCCCCGCTACCCGCTGACCGGCGTCGAGCTGCGGACCGACGCGGTGATCGCCGCCCGCGTCGTGCGTCGCAAGGGCGTGCATCACCTCGACGGGTACGGCCGGGCCGAGCTGCCCGAGGGCGTGCTCGAGACGGGGCCGATCAGCGGCGACCTCCGCGAGCCCGGGAAGCTGCTGGAAGCGGTGCGGCAGGCGCTCGCCGCCGCCGGCAGCGACGGGGCGGCGCGGATCTCGCTGGCGATTCCCGATGCGATGGCGCGGCTGTTCGTGGTCGATCTGCGGGAACTGCCGGCGTCGCACCAGCAGGCGGACGAGATGATCCGCTTCCGGATCCGGAAGTCGATTCCCTTCCCGCTGTCCGAGGCGCGGCTGGCCTGGCAGAGCCTCGGCCGGTTCGAGGACGGGCACGTCCACGCCCTGGTGGCCATCGCGCCGGCGGCGGGCGTGGCGGCCATCGAGCAGGCGCTCGAGGAGGCGGGCCTGCGCGTCGGACTGGTCGACGTGGCGTCGATCGAGCTGATGAACGCGCTGCGGCTGGCCGGCCAGCTCGTCTCGTCCGGGGATGGCGACCTGGCGCTGCTCAACGCGACCACCCGCTCGTTCAGCGTCGCGATCGTGCGCGGCGAGCGGCTGATCTTCTTCCGCTCCAAGGCCTACCACGTGCAGGGCGGCTTCCGGGGCGAGGAGAGCCTGCGGGTGGTCGGGCGCGAGCTGCGGACGACGATGAGCTACTACGAGGAGCACCTGCTCGGTGAAGGACTGTCCGAGGTGCTGGTCCGGGCCTGCGGCGTGGATCCCGAGCCGCTGATCGAGCTGGCGCTCGAGGCGGGCGCTCGGGAGGCCTCGCTTCCCGATCCGTCGTCGCTGCTTCCCGAACTCGGCGCGCTCGAGCCCGGAGAACTCAGCGAGCTGCTTCCGGCGCTGGGGCTGGCACTGCGGAGGCTGACATGAAGCCGCTCGAGCTCAACCTCGCCTCCCGGCCCTATCGCAACGACGCCCCGATCGTGGCGGGGCTCGTCGCGCTGGCCGTGCTGGCTGTGGCGATGACCGCGCACAACGCGTACACGTGGTTTACGGCCGACGCCCAGCAGGCGGCCCTGCTCGAACGGCTGGCGGGCCATCGCAGCGAGATGGCGCGGATGAAGGCCGAAGAGCAGCGGCTGCGCAAGGAGCTGGCCGCGGTCGATGCCGAAGTGCTCGGGGCGCAGGTGCAGTTCGTCTCGAGCGTGCTCGCCCAGCGCAACTTCTCGTGGACCTCGCTGCTCAACTCGCTCGAGGACGTCCTGCCCTGGAACGTCAAGCTGATCTCGATCCGACCGGGCTTCGAGGGGACCGGCCGGGTCCGGATCGTTCTGCGGGGCATGGCGCGCGATCTCGGCGCGTTCCTCTCGTTCCAGGACGTGCTCGAGCGCTCGGCGGCGTTCAGCGACGTCACGCCGGGCAACTACTCGTACGTCGCCCGCGACTCGCGTGCCGACGAGCGGATCCAGTTCGACATGACGTGCATCTACGAGCCGCCGCCGCCCGGTACCGCGCCGCCCGAGGTGCAGAGCGCCGCGAACACCGATGCCGGCGACGCCGGACCTTCGCGTGCCGACGAGCTGATCGTCGTCCCGGACGAGGGCGAGGGAAGCATCGCGACGTCCGGCAGGCGCGCGGCGGAGAGGCCGGCCGCGGCGGCGATCGACGCCGGCCGCAGGGCGTCGGAGCGCGCCGGGAGTGGCGTGCGGGGGGCCGGCGAGAGGACGGCGCGAGGGGCCCAGCGGGCGGCGGCACCGTCCCGCGGGCAGGGTGCGGTGCCGCCCCCGGCCGCTTCCGCCGGCGCGAGGCCGCGCGGGCGCGCCGCGCGGCAGGACGACCGCGGTGCCCGACAGGATGACCGGGCCGGGGTGGTCGTCGGGGCAGGTGTCGCCGGCGCACCGCGGCGCGGGGGAGCGCGGGCCGCGCGCGGCGCCGGGGCGGCCGACCGGCCCGAAACGCCGGCGGCACGGCAGGGAGCACGCAGGGCAGGGGCGCGGCCGACCGGCGCGGGCACTCCGCCCGCACCGGCGACGCCGCCGGAACTCGAGGTTCCGCCACCGCCGAAGGAGATCCCGAAGGAGGACCTCGTCGAGTACGACGAGGAAGGGAACATCGTGATCAAGTTCAAGAAGGCACCCGCCGCGCCCGGCGGTTCCGGCGCCGGTTCGGGTGGAGCCGACGGTGGCGGCAGCAGTGGCGGGAGCGGCGGAGGAGACGGGAACTCCGGATCCTCGTCCGGTGGAGGACGGCCATGAGCCGACGCATGCGGCTTCCGTTCAGCCTCGGTCGCTTCGACGCCCGCCGGCACGGCGGCGTGCTGGCGCTGGTGCTCGGCCTGGTCATCGTGATCAACGCCGGCGTGTGGTACTTCGTGATCCGTCCGGTCGATCTCGCGATCACGCGCCTCGAGCAGGACGAGCTGACGGCGGACCAGGCGCGCGCTCGGAGCCGCAAGCGTCTCGACGCGCTGTTGAACGCGCACCAGAGCGTGCTCGACCGCCAGAAGCGGGTCCGTCTGTTCTACGAGCAGATGCTCTCCACGCGCGCCGAGCGCTCGGTGCCGTTCCAGCGCGCTCTCGGCGAGGTGGCCAAGGAGTTCGGTGTCCGGCCGCAGCAGGTGCAGATCGGGTTCTCCGGACTGCCGCAGGAAGGCATCGAGATCATGACGATGACCTTCCCGATCGACGGCGGTTACGAGAACCTGCGGCGGTTCCTCGCGCGGCTCGAGAGTCTCGAGCAGTTCCTTATCGTGCGCGAGGTGGCGCTGCAGGGCGGGCCCGCGGGTGGCCGTACGCTGCGGCTGTCGGTCTCGCTGGAGACCTATTTCAACGATCCATCCCTGCGCGAAGAGCAGGCGCGCCAGCGTGAATGGAAGCGCCGGGTCCGCGGCAAGCGCACGCGTCGAGGTGGCCGATGAGCGCTGCGGCCGAGTCGAAGGCCGGCGATCCCCGCCGCACGCGGACCTTGGTGGGTCTGCTGGTCGTGCTCGGCTTGGTCGCCCTGTGGGTCAACCGCGGCCTGCTGATGCCGTCGGACGCCGGCAGGGGCGCCGTGGCCGAGGACGTCGCCGGTCTCGACGAGCGGCTCAGGACGCTGGCCTCGCTGCCGGAGATCCCGCTCGACCGTCCCAACGTCGAGAGTTCGTTCCTCGGCAAGCGCAACCTGTTCGACTTCACGACCAGCCCGGAAGCGCTCGCCGCCGAAGCCGCACGGCGCCGCCAGCAGGAGATGCTCGCCAAGCAGCGCCAGCAGCAGCTCGTCGAGGAGGCGCAGCGGCGCCGCACCGAGATGGCCAGCCGGGCAGCGAACAGTCAGCCGCGCAAGCCGCCGCCGCCGGAGTTCCGTTACAAGTACCTCGCGTATTTCCGCAAGATGAGTGACAACGGCGAGTTCATCGCCGTGCTGCAGAAGCCGGGGACGGGCAGACCGATCCAGGTGCTCGTCGCGGAGGGGGAGACGCTGGAGCGCAAGTTCGTCGTGCGCGAGATCAGCGAGGACTGGATCGTGATCGGTTACACCGATGCGCGCTACAAGGACCAGTCGAAGACCGTACGAATCGTCGAATCGCCGGAGGCGACGTCCGGATCGAAACGGCGGAAGCGCCGATGAGAGCAGTGAGGGACGGAATGGACAAGCTTGAGATGTCGAGTCCGCAGGCCGGGCGGGAGCGCACCTGCCGCCGGCTGGTTGCGGCGATCGTGCTGGTCGTGATCGCCGCGCTGCTGCTGGCCGGCTGTGCGAGCAGCGGTGCCCTGCGCGCCTATCAGCAGGGCGAAGCGGCGGCGCAGCGCGAGATGTGGGATCACGCCGTGCTGAGCTACGCCAAGGCCGTGGCGCTCGATCCGGGCAACTCGCGGTACAAGGTGGCTCTCGCGCGCGCCAAGCTGCGGGCCGCAGCGCAGCACTTCGAGCGCGCCAAGCGCTACAGCGCGGCGGGGCAGCTCGACCTGGCGATCGAGGAGCTGCAGGAGACCGTGATCCTCGATCCCTCGAACCAGTACGCGGCGGTCGAACTCGACCGTGCGCTCAAGGAGCGCAAGCGACGCCAGGAGGGGCCGTCGGACTACGACACGGCGCGCGCGGAGGCCGAGCGGCAGGCCGAGGAACTCGGGCCGCCGAAGCTCGATCCGTCCGCCAACCTGCCGCTGGTGCTCAACTTCCCGGACGCGACGATCGAGGACGTCTACGATGCGATGTCGAAGGCCTCCGGGATCAACTTCATCTACGACGAGAAGGTCGACCTGAAGAAAAAGATCTCGGTCGAGCTGGCCAACGTGACGTTCGAGAAGGCGCTCGACATCCTGATGCTGCAGAACAAGCACGCCTACAAGGTGATCGACGCCCACACGCTGCTGGTCTACGACGACCAGCGCCAGAAGCGGCAGGAATATGAAGACCACGTGATCCGCACGTTCTACCTGTCGAACGCCGAGACCAAGAGCATCCAGTCGCTACTCAGGACGCTGCTCGACATGCGGCGCGTGTCCGAAAACGCCGACCTCAACGCGATCACGATGAAGGCCTCGCCGGAGAAGATCAAGGTCGCCGAGCGCATCATCCGGGCCCACGACAAGGCCAAGGGCGAGGTGATCGTCGACATCGAGCTGCTCGAGATCAACCGCACGATGCTCCAGCGTCTGGGAATCGACCTCTCGTCGAAGTCGCTGTCGCTGGTGTTCGGCCAGGGTGACGCGCGCCTGCCGATCAACAATCTCAGTCTGCTCAAGGCGCAGTCGGCATGGACGCTGGGACCGGTGCCGTCGGTGCTGCTCAACTTCCTGCGTTCCGACGACGACACCAAGTCGTTGGCCAAGCCGCAGTTGCGGATCCTCGAGCAGGAAAAGGGCAAGATCCACATCGGCGACCGGGTGCCGATTCCCGCCACGACGTTCAACTCGGCCCAGACGATCGGCGGCAACGTCGTGCCGATCACGTCGTTCACCTACCAGAACATCGGCATCCAGCTCGAGGTCGAGCCGCGCGTGCACCACAACAAGGAGATCACGCTCAAGGTCAGCATCGAGGTCTCCTCGCTGGCCGGCTCGGTGCAGGGCACCGGTGGCGTCAGCCAGCCGATCATCGGCACGCGCAACGTGGAGACGGTGATCCGGCTGCGTGACGGCGAGACCAACGTGCTGGCCGGGCTGATCAAGGACGACGAGCGCAACTCGCTGTCGGGGATTCCGGGCATCGCCGAGGTCCCGCTGCTGCGCCGGCTGTTCGGCACGACCGAGGAGAGCAAGACCAACACCGAGATCGTAATCACGCTCACGCCGCACATCATCCGCGTGCCGGACATCCGGCCGATC
>JAJRXN010000134.1 GCA_024276295.1 Acidobacteriota bacterium | reverse complement strand
GGAAAGCAGGCCTCGACGCGACGGAAGAAGTTGCGCGGCATCCAGTCGGCGCTGCTGGCGAGCGTGATCCTGTCTCCTCCCGCGTGGAAGTGGAACACCCGGTGGTGCTCGAGGAAGCGACCGACGATCGAACGCACGCGGATGTTATCCGAGACGCCCGGCACACCGGGCCGCAGCGCACAGACACCGCGCACGATCAGGTCGATCGGCACGCCGGCCTGGGACGCACGGTACAGCGCGCGGATCACCTTCGCCTCGAGCAGCGTGTTCATCTTGGCGATGATCCGCGCCGGCCGGCCGGCGCGCGCCTCGTCGGCCTCGGCCTCGATCAGATCGAGGATCCTGCGGTGGAGCGTGAACGGAGCCTGGTCGAGCTTCTCGAGTCGGGTGACCTTTCCGAGGCCGGTGAGCTGCTGGAAGATCCGGTGCACGTCCTCGCCGATCGCCGGATCGCAGGTCAGCAGGCCGAGGTCGGTGTACGCCCGCGCAGTGCCCGCGTGGTAGTTGCCGGTCCCGAGGTGCACGTAGCGCCGCAGGCCGTCCCGTTCACGGCGGACGATCAGCAGCATCTTGGCGTGGGCCTTGTAGCCGACGATGCCGTAGGCGACGCGGGCTCCCGCCTCCTGCAGCCGCGTGGCCAGGTCGATGTTGCGCTCCTCGTCGAAGCGCGCCCGCAGCTCGATGACCGCCGTGACCTCCTTGTCGTTCCGGGCGGCCTCTTCCAGCGCGGCGACGATCGGCGAGTCCTTGCCGGTGCGGTAGACGGTCATCTTGATCGCCAGCACCTGCGGGTCGACCGCCGCCTTCTGAACCAGCCCGGCGACCGGGGCGAACGACTCGAACGGGTGATGCAGCAGCACGTCGCGGGTGCGCATCACCTCGAACGGATCGGCGTCGACCTCGAGGCCTTCCGGACGACGCGGCACGAACGGCGGGAACTTGAGGTCCGGCCGGTCGGCGGCACCGTACAGCGCCTCGAGCCGGTGCAGGTTGACCGGCCCGTTGACCTGGTAGACGTCGGCCTCCTGCAGCTCGAACTGCTCCATCAGGAACTCCCACATCTCGCGCGGACAGTTGTCCGCCACCTCGAGCCGCACGGCATCGCCATAGTTGCGGCGCGGGAGTTCGCCCTTGAGCGCGAACAGCAGGTCGTCGGCCTCCTCCTCGTCGACCCACAGGTCGCTGTTGCGGGTGACGCGGAACTGGTAGCAGCCGGTGACCGTCATCCCGGGAAACAGCGTCCCGATGCTGTCGTGGATCACCGACGAAAGCAGCACGAAGTCGCAGCGCCGGCCGGAGACCGCTTCCGGCACGGGGATCACGCGGGGCAGCACGCGCGGTGCCTGGAGCACCGCCGCCTGTGCCGGGCGGCCGAAGGCGTCGCTCCCCTCGACCGAGACGACGAAGTTGAGCGCCTTGTTGACGACGCGCGGGAATGGATGCGCCGGGTCGAGCCGGATCGGCGTCAGCACCGGCATCACCTCGCGGGCGTAGTACTCCTTGACCCACGCGCGGACGTTCGGGTCGAGTTCGCCGCGCCGGAGCAGGCGGATCCCGGACTCCTGCAGCGCGGGCAGCACGACCTCGTTGAGCACCCGATACTGCTCCTCGACGAGCGCATGGCAGCGCTCGCTGATCCGCGCCAGCAGCTCGCGGGGTGCCAGGCCGTCGGCACCGGCCGTCTCGACGCCATGGGCGATCTTCTCCTTGACGCCCGAGACGCGGATCTCGAAGAACTCGTCGAGGATCGCCGAGCAGATCGTCAGGAAGCGCAGGCGCTCGAGGGTCGGCACCGCCGGGTCCTTGGCCTGCGCGAGCACGCGCCGGTGGAACTCGATCAGGCTCAGCTCACGGTTGAAGTAGAGCGAGGGATCGCGGAGGTCGATGTCCGTCGCCGACTGCGTCGTCACGGCGCGGCTCAGTGATGGTGTTCGGGAGCCTCGGGAGGCGCCGGGTCCCACGCGGGCTTGCGCGCCTCCCAGAAGGCGTGGAGCACGACGACGGTGGTCCACATCCCGATCGTCCACAGGGCGAGCTTCGTCACGGCATCACAGGCCATCGGTGCTGTTCCTTTCCGTTCGACGAGGACAAGATAGCGCGCCCGGCGCCGCGGCGCCCGGACGGTCAGGCGCACCGGGAGAACCAGCGCGGGGGGGCCGCCCGGCCGCGGACGACGATCGCCGTGGACCAGGGGCAGACGTCCTCGAAACCGACGGCACGGTAGACGGCGATCGCTGCGACGTTCTTCCGGTGCACGTAGAGGCAGGCCAGCCGGCCGTGGCGCGCCGCTTCGGCGGCAATCGTCGCCATCGCGTGCCTGGCGAAGCCGGCGCGCCGGGCCTCCGGCACGGTGTAGACCCCCTCGACCAGCCACGCCCGGGGGGTGCGCAGCGCTACCTCCGCCTTGAACACCCGTCCCTCGGCCGCCTCGCCGATCCAGACCCTCCCGGAGGCGATCAGCTCGCGGAAGTAGGCCTCGTAGCCGCTGCGGTTGCGGGCGACCTGGTCCACCCCCAGGTCCTCGCGACACATGCCGGCATGGGCCTCGAGCAGCCAGCGCAGGTCCGACATGCCCGCCGTGCGGATCGTCTGCGGCCGCCGCGGAGCGGGCGGAGCGATCGTCCCCGGAGAGACCATCATCACCTGCTCGCGGACCTCGGCCACGGCGACGTTCCGCGATGCCAGCGCCGCCAGGACTCCCGCCACCTCGTCCGCCGGGCCGACCACGACATCGGTCTCGCTGCCTCGCGCGGCCACGAACGACGCCAGCGCCGCGTGGACGTCCGCATCGAGCCGGTGGTCGGGGGCCAGCAGCCAGGAGAAGCCCCGCAGTGCGCTGGTGGCGCCGAGCACCGTCTCCCCGCTGACGATGGCGAACACGGCCGG
>JAJRXN010000133.1 GCA_024276295.1 Acidobacteriota bacterium | reverse complement strand
GTTTCCGGCACCACAGGCCCTCCCTCGGCGCGCGGACTCAGCCCGCGCGGGCGGCGGGACGCCGATTCCCGCCGGCATTCGGTCCACGAGGCCATCGGCCCGACGTCGAACGGGTCGCGACCGGTTCATGCTTAATCAAGCGGTAATTTAGCATCGGGCCCACCGAGCGGCTAATCGAATCGTGCGCATGGTCAGAATCGTGGCCCGTCCCGCGGGGCAGCGCGGGGGGGCCGGCCGCGCGCAGCAGGGCGTGCCAGGCGAACCACATCCCGGAGACGGTCGGCACCGGCGTCCCGTCGGGGCGTCGCACGGCGGCCGACGGCTCCCGCGGATGCCACGAGACGACGAACCGCTCGCCGCCGAGCAGCAGTTCGCGCCGGCCCGCGGCACTCCGGTCCCGCAGCCAGGGCCAGCTCAGCACCCACCAGCGACCGCCGGCCGGGACGGCGAGGATCCGCTCCTTGAGGCCCGGATGGCCGGGACTCCACAGCGGCTCGACCGGAAAGCGCAGCCGCTCGTCGCCGTAGTACGCGCGGTAGGGGTCGCGCCGGTAGAGCTTGAACAGCGCGGGGTCCGGCTTGACCACGGTCGTCTGCGGGTGCTCGTCGAGCCACGCGCCCCACGGCTCGACGACCGCGGGCAGCAGTTGCAGCGCCGCGCCGCGGGCCGCGGCCGGTCCGGCGACCGCGCGGCCGGTGAACTGCGCCCACAGGCTCGAGCCTTCCCGTGCCTCGCGGTCGTAGAGCAGCGTGTTGGAGTCGAGCAGCAGCCCGCTGACCCCGAAGACGACGGTGCGGCCGTCGATCCGCCGGTCCCAGACCGCGACGCTGTCGGTCAGCGGGCTGTACGTCACGGCGAACGGCACGCCGCGGATCTCGTCGTTGATCACCTCGTGCCAGTTCAGCACGCGCAGCGGATAGGCCCGCGCCTCGCCACCGATCGTGACGCCGACCACGCGCTGCGACGGGACGAGGTACCTGCCGCGCAGCACCCCGAGCGCTTCGCGGTCATTGGCGAGCGCTGCCGGCAGCGTCGCGGGATCGACGAGCGCGCGCACCCCGTCGCGCGGAAAGCCGGACGCCGCCAGCGCGGCGCGGGGGCCGAGCAGCGGCTCGAGCGCGAAGCCGTAGGTCGCGGGATCGGCCCCGTCGCCGATCGCGTGAGAGCCGCCGCCCCGCACGATCGGCGTCAGTCCCCACGCCAGCACGCCGGCGGCGACGACCGCGGCGAGAGCGAGGACCACGCCCCCCGGACCGGGCCGGATGCGCCGGGTCGGCGGCCGTCGTTCCAAGGGGTCGTCAGGGCTCATCGTCGCGGAAGTCGCGTGTCCGACACGCCGGGCGAGCCGGCGGGATCGAGGCGCGCCTCGGCCGTCACCCGCGCGTCGGAGATGGCGGGGGAGCGGTCGGCGACCATCACGCCGAGCAGCAGGGGAAGGTAGAGCAGGCTGGCGAGGAACACCCGGCGCGCGTTGCGCCGCGAGCGGTCGGTGACCAGGAACAGGCCGAACGCCGCGATCCCGCAGCCGAGAAGGACCGCGGCCAGCGCATACGACAGGCCGGCGAGGCCGGCGAGGTGTCCGGCGAGGGCCACCGGGACCAGCGCCAGGCTGTAGAGCAGCACCATCAGCGCCGACAGCCGGCCGGTGCGGTCCCACGCCGGGAGCATGCAGTATCCGCCGCGTTCGTAGTCCTCGCGATGGAGCCAGGCGAGGGCGAGGAAGTGCGGGATCTGCCAGACGAACAGCACGCCGGCGAGGACCAGGCCACCCGGGGCGAGCGAGCCGGTCGCCGCGGTCCAGCCCATCACCGGAGGCACGGCGCCGCAGACCGCGCCGACGAGCGTGTTGAGCGTCGAGCGCGTCTTGAGCGGCGTGTAGACGCCGGCGTAGAGCAGCACCACCGCCAGCGCCAGCAGGGCGGTCAGCACGTTGACGAGGGCGGCGAGCAGCAGGACGCCCGCCGCCGACCAGCCGATCGACACGGCGAGGGCGCGGGCGGCCGAGAGCCGCCCGGCAGGGAGCGGCCGCCGGCGGGTGCGCTCCATCCGGGCGTCGCGCTCGCGCTCGATCCACTGGTTGAGCCCGTTGGCCCCGAGAGCGGCGAGCATCGTCCCGAGCACCGTGACGGCGAGCCGGAGCAGGTCACCCCGGCCGGACGGCGCGACGGCGAACCCGACCGCCGTCGTCGCGACGACGAGGCTCGTCAGGCGCAGCTTGCCCAGCTCGGCGTAGTCGGCCAGCCGGGACCGGGACTCCCGGCGGTCGTCGGGGTGGCGGGAGGCGGTACCGCCGGCGGGGGGGCGGGGTGATCGGATGGCGGCGGACACGCTGGCCCCTCATGCGAAGCGAAACCCCTGCCGGCATCGGCTGCAGGGACCCGCGGGACGGGCGGATCTTAGCCCGAAGCGCTCCCTCCAGCCATCCCTGCGTGGAGCGGAGCTTGTTGGTGACACGGCCGGCAGGCCTCCCGGCGCGGCGGTCGAGGCATAATCCGCATCCGGGACAACGGCAGGAGGTCGAGATGGGCGATGCACGCCGGTCGACGGGGGGCGAGGAGCGCGGGGCCGTCCTCGCTCTCGGGTTCGGGACGACGGTCGCGATGTGGATCGTCGGCTACGTCCTGCGGCTGCCGGGCATCGCGGCGCCTTCCTGGCTGCTGCTCGTCGTGTTCGTCGTGCTGCTGCTCGCCGGCGGGGTCGCCGCGGGGCGGCTGACCTGGGGCGGCGCCGCACGCGGAGCCGCCGTCGGACTGCTTGTGGCCGCGCTCAACATGCTCGTCCTCGGCAGCCTGCTCTCCGGCGAACGGCCGGGAGAGATCCGGCCGTCGGCGGCGCTGTTCGTGCCCGGCGCGCTCGCGTTCGGGGCAGTGCTCGGAGCCGTCGGGGCGGTGCTCGGCGCGAGCTGGCGCGCCCGGCGCGGGCTATCCATGCACATCGAAGGGGTGTTCGTCTCCTCGTTCGCCGTCATCGCCGCCGTCGCGACGCTGGCGCTCGTCGCGATCGGCGGGGTGGTCACCAGCCAGGAGGCCGGGCTCGCGGTCGTCGACTGGCCGAACTCGTACGGCTACAACATGTTCCTCTACCCGCTGGCGAGGATGACCGGAGGCGTCTACTTCGAGCACGCCCACCGGCTCTTCGGAGCCCTCGTCGGGCTGACGACGGTCACCCTCGCCGGTCTGCTGTTCGCCACCGACCGCCGCCGCGGCGTGCGGCTGGCGGCGGTCGCCGCCGTGCTGCTGGTGATCGTGCAGGGGGTCCTCGGCGGCCTGCGCGTGACCGGGACGTTCACGCTGAGCACGTCTCCCGAAGACATGCGGCCGAGCGTGGCACTGGCGATCGTCCATGGCGTCACCGGCCAGGTCTTCTTCTCGCTGCTGATCGGCCTGGCGGTCGTCTCGTCCCGCACCTGGCGCGGGCCGGCCGTCCCGGGCCGGTACGCCAGCGTGTCGAACGACCGCCTGCTCTCCGCGGGGCTGCTCGCGACGCTGCTGCTCCAGCTCGTCCTCGGCGCGCTCTACCGGCACGCCGGCGTCGGGCTCGCGTACCACATGTCCTGGGCCGGTGTCGTGGCGATGCTGGCGGGCATGGCCGGGCTGCGGGCGTGGGGTCTCTATGGGCTC
>JAJRXN010000132.1 GCA_024276295.1 Acidobacteriota bacterium | reverse complement strand
GAGCGCGAGCGCGAGACGGCCCATCGCCACGAGCAGGACGCACGGGCCGCCCTCGAGACCGTCCGTGCGACCGAGCGCAGCCTGGCCGCCGAGCTGGGCGAGAAGGCCGGCGAGAAGGCGGCGCTCGCGTCGCTCGAGGTCCGGCTGTCCGGGGCCGACGGCGCCCGCGAGCTGATCGAGCGGGGCCGCGAGGTGGGGATCGCCGCCGAGCGGGTGTTTGCCGAGACGATCGAGACCGACCCCGAGACCGAGCGCGCCGCCGAGGCGTTCCTGGCGGACTGGCTGGCGGCGGTGCTCGTGCCGACGCGCGACGACGTCCGGGCGGGCGCGCGCCTCGGCCTCACCGGGCGGGCGGCGGTGGCGCCGCTCGACGCTCCCAGGGAGCGCGGAGCGCGGCGGGACGCCCTGCCGCCGGCGCTCGCCGAGGACCCGCGAGTGCGAGGCACGCTCGCCGAGCGGCTCCGGCCGCGCTCCGGGACCGACGGCAGCCTGCTCGAGCGGCTCGACGACGCCGTGCTCGTCGCCGATCTCGATGCAGCCCTCGATCTGCACGGACGCTTTCCGGGATGGCATTTCCTCGCCCCCGAAGGACACCTCGTCCGTTCCGACGGCCTGGTGATCCTTGCCGGCAACGGCGGGAGCGAGGCGGAACGGAACGAGGGGCTGCTCGCGCGGGCCCGGCGGCGCGACGATCTCGAGCGGGCCGTCGCCGAACTCGAGGCACGTCGCGAGGCGGCCCACGAGACCCTCGGGCGGGCGCGGCAGGCGCTCGCCGAGGCGGAGCGCCGGCGGCGCGAGGCGGACGAACGGCTGGCGGAGGCCCGGCGCGCGGTGGCGACCGCGGAGATGACCCGCGACCAGGCGGGACGCGAGGTCGAGCGGCTGACGCGCGAGATCGCCGCGACCGACGAGCGGCTCGCCGCGGTCACCGCCGGGCGGCGGGACCGTGCGGAGGCGGTCGCCGCGCTCGAGCGGCAGTTCGCCGAGGCGGAAAAGGCCCTGGCCGAACTGCGCCGCACGCTCGACGAGGCCCGCGCCGCCGCCCATCGCGAGGAGGAACGGGTCCGCGAGCAGGTCTCGGCGCTGGCACGCCACGAGACCGAGCGGCGGGCGCTCGACGAGCGGATCGAGGCGGCACGCCGGGATCTCGCCCGCGTGCGGCAGGAGATCGCGACGCTCGAGAACCGGGGCGCCGAGGGAGAAAAGGCCCGCGCCGAGGCGCTCGTCGAGGCGGAAGCCCTCGAGCGCCGGGCGCGCGCGGCGGCCGAGGCGCTCGACGAGTGCGCGGCGGCCCTCGAGCGGCGCCGGCAGGTGCGGGACGAGGCCGACCGGCGGCTCCAGCAGGCCGTGGCGGCGCTGCGCGAGACGGAAGACCGCGTGGCGGCGGTCGGCGTGGAACTCGAGGAGGCCCGGGGGCGGCGCGAGCGGACCGGACTCGAGGCCGAGCGGGCCGAGGCCGACCTGGCGCATATCCGCGAGAGTTGCCTCGAGGAGATCGGCCGCGAGCCGGCCGAGCTGTCCGAGGCGCCGCCGGAGGGGGCCGACCCGGCGCTGGTCGCCGACGAGGCGCGGCTGGCCGGGCATCTGGCGGAACTCCGCCGCAAGCGGGCCCGGCTCGGCCCGGTGAACCTGCTCGCGGAAAGCGAGTTCGCCGAGCTGACGACCCGCTGGGAGGAGATGACCACGCAGCGCGACGACCTGCGCCAGTCGATCGAGGAGCTGCGCACGTCGATCCGCCGGATGAACCGCGAGAGCCGCGAGCGCTTCCTCGATGCCTTCACGGCGATCCGCAGGCACTTCCGCGAGCAGTTCGCGATCCTCTTCCGGGGCGGGACGGCGGACCTGCGGCTCGACGACGAGTCCGATCCGCTCGAGGCGGGGATCGAGATCGTCTGCCAGCCGCCGGGCAAGAAGCTGCAGTCCGTCACGCTGCTGTCCGGAGGCGAGAAGGCCCTCGCGGCCACGGCGGTGCTCTTCGCCATCTTCCGCTACCATCCGCCACCGTTCTGCCTGCTCGACGAGGTCGACGCACCGCTCGACGACGCCAACATCGGCCGCTTCGCCGAGGCACTGCGGAGCTTTGCCGACCGCACGCAGTTCATCGTGATCACGCACAACAAGCGCACGATGGAGCTGGCGGACCTGCTCTACGGCGTGACGATGCCGGAGCCTGGCGTCAGCCGGCTGGTGTCGATGAACCTCGACTGAGCCGGGCGCTGCGCGATAATCCGGGCCGGGCCGGGCGGGTTCGGCCGGCCCGCGGAGGTCCGGTGGGCCGACTCAAGGAACGCCTGGTTCTCGGCGCGCGCCATCGCCTCGGCGATCTGGTGCGGCGCCGGGTGCGCGTCCGGCGCCGTGAGCCGCGGGAGATCGCGCTCGGGCCGGCGCCGCGGCTGCTGTTCGTGCGGCTCAACTACCGCATGGGGAACCTGCTGCTCGCCACGCCGGTGTTCCGCGCCGCGAGGCGGACCTGGCCCGAGGCGCGGATCCACGTCGTCTGCGGCGACCGCTTCGCGGGCCTGCTCGACGGCAACCCGGACATCGACCGCGTCTGGCCGGTTCCGCGAACCCACGCCGTGTTCTTCTGGCGCTACCGGGCGCTGCTCGAGCGGCTGCGCGGCGAGCGGTTCACCTTGGCCGTCGACTGCGGCGGCGGCGGGTCGTTTCTCGGCGCGGCGACGGTGGGACTGGCGCGGGCCGGGGCGACGGTCTCCTACGACGGCCAGCGTTACTCGGGCTACTTCGACGTGCGCCTGCCACCGCCCGCGCCGGGGACCCACGTGATCGACGCCCAGCTCGGGCTGATCACGCCGTTCGGCGCCGACGCCGAGCCGCCCGGCATGGTGCTCGCACTCGACGAGCAGGAGCGGGCGTTCGCGACGGCCCGGTGGGCGGAGTACCGGATCGGCGGCGAGCAGGTGATCGGGGTCAACATCGGCGCCCGCGGCGACAAGAAATGGCCGCCCGAGCGGTTCGTCGCCGCGATGCGGGATCTCGCGCGCCCCGGTCGCCGGATCGTCGTCTTCGCCGGGCCCGAGGACCGGGCGCAGCTCGAGGCACTCGGGGGGGCGCTGCCCGAGGGCGCGGTGGTCGACCAGACGTTCGCGCCGCGCCGGTTCGCCGCGCTGATCGAGCGGTGTGACGTGTTTCTCACCGCCGACACCGGGCCGATGCATCTCGCCGCGGCGGTCGGCACGCCGATCGTCGCGCTGTTCCACAGGGAGAACGTGACGATCTACCGCCCACGCGGGCCGCGGGACCGGGTGCTCACGGCGCCGGGCGGCCCGACGGTCGACGAGGTGCCCGGGGCGGTCGACGCGGTGCTCGCGGAGGCGCAGGTCGCCACCGCCGTCCCGCCGGGCGAGGCGCAGGGCCGATGAGCCGGGACGTACCGCCGCCCGCCGGACCGCAGGCTGCCGACCGGGCCCGCCGGAGGATGTTCCGCGCCGGCCTGCTGGCGGTGTTCCTGCTGGCGATGCTGCTGCGCGTCGGGGCGGTGCTCGAGTCGCGCGGCTCGCCGTATCACGACTGGCTGGTGCTAGACGCCGCGACGTATCACCGCACGGCTCTGGTCGGCGATCCGCGCGAGCCGTTCTGGCAGCCCCCGCTGTACCCGTGGATCCTGCGCGGGGTCTACGCCATCGCCGGGGGGCCGGATCCGCTGCTCGTGCGGCTGCTGCAGTCGCTGCTCGGCGCGCTCGTCGCGCTGATGGTCGCGGTCCACGGCCGCAGGCTGGCCGGGGAGGTCGCCGGCCTGGCGGCCGGCGCCGCGGTGGCGCTGGCGGGTCCGCTGATCTACTTCGACGGAGAACTGCTCCCGGCCAGCGTCGGGTGTGCGCTGCTGGTCGCCGCGGGGCTGCTGGTCGAGACCGCCGGCGGTGCGCGCCGCCTGTCCTGGACGTGGCCGCTGGCGCTCGGCGCCTGCTTCGGGGCGATGGCGCTGCTGCTGCCGGTGCTGGCCTTCGCCGCGGCCGGCCTGCTCGTGCTCTACGCGGTGCGCGACGGGCGCTGGCGAGCGCTGGTCGTCGTGCTCGTCGCGATCGTGCCCGTCGTCTCGGTGGCGGCGCGCAACGCGCAGTACGAGCCGGGGCTGGTGCCGGTCTCGTGGAACGGCGGGATCAACTTCTACATCGGCAACAACGAGGACTATCCGCGGACCGTCGCGATCCGGCCCGGGATCGACTGGGGCCTGCTGGTCGAACGCCCGCGCTGCGAGGGCGGAGCGCGGACGCGGGCCGAGGAGTCGGCGTTCTTCTATCGTGAGGGGATGCGCTTTGCGGTGCGCGATCCGCTGCGCTTCGGCCGCAACCTGCTGTGGAAGGCCGCGGCGACGCTGAGCCGGCGCGAGATCGGCCGCAACCGCGACCCCTACGCCGCGCGCGGCGAATCGTCGATTCTCGCCGTGCTGCTTCATCCGCTCGGCTGGCCGTTCCTGCCGCTGGTCGTGGCGGCGGCGATCGGGCTCGCCGCGACCGTCCGGACGCGCTGCGTGCCGTGGGTGCCGCTGGTCGCCGCGCTCGGCGTCCTGCTCGCGGGCGCCGTGTTCTTTCCGACCGCCCGCTACCGCGCTCCGGCGATTCCGGCGCTGGTGCTCGTGGCCGCGGCCGGGCTGGTGCGGACGCGCTGGCGGGACGTGCCGTGGGCCGTTCCGGCGCTCGGGCTGGCGCTGGTTCCGAGCGGAATCCCGCCGGTGCCGGCCTGGGAGACCGCCACCGAGATCGGCTCGAACCTCGAGCAGTGGAAGCGTCCGGCGCTCGCCGAGCAGTTCTACCGCCGGGCGCGCGAGGCGGCGCCCGACAGCGCCGACGTCGAACTCCGGCTCGGCCTGGTGCTGATCCGGCTCGGGAGGGCCGACGAGGCGATCGAACACCTCGAGCGTGCCGTCGCGTTGCGGCCCGACGCGGGGGTGACCTGGCGGTCGCTCGGAGTCGCGCGACGCGAGGCCCGGGACTGGGAGGGCGCGCTCGAGGCGCTGGCGCGGTCGGTGGAGGCCGACCCGTGCGACCAGCGGGCGCGGGCGTTCTACGCCGGCGTACTGATGGACCGCGGGCTGTTCGTTGCCGCCGGACGCCAGCTCGAGGAGGCGGCGCGGATCTACCGGCGGCGCGACCGGGTGCTCGACCGGGCGCGGCAGCGCTGGGAGAAGTTCACCGGGCGGTCGCGCGCAGATCGTTCCACCGAAGAGCCACCCACGGGCGACGCGGACCGGTAGAATCACCTCTCGACGGCGGGAGCCGACCTCCCGGCCGCGCCGGCCAGCCGCCGGCCGTGCCGGAACGGGTCGCGCGGTCCGCGGCGGGGAGTCCCTGATGCCAGTTGTGATCGGACTGATGGGTTTCGGCCGCATCGGCCGGAACGTCTTCCGCATCCTGCACCGGAGCGACGAATTCCGCATCGGAGCGATCAGCGACATCGCCGACCATGACGCGCTGACCTACCTGCTGCGCTACGACTCGATCCTCGGGCGTTTTCCGAGCGAGGTCACGCACAAGGGCGGCCGGCTCTACACGTGGGGCCGCGAGATTCCGTTCCTCGCGGGCCGCGATCCGGCGGACGTTCCGTGGCGCGACTTCGGTGTCGACTACGTCGTCGAGGCCTCGGGGCGCAACCGCAGTCGCGAGGAACTCGGCGGCCACCTCGAGGGGGGCGCGCGGCGGGTCGTGCTCTGCGCCCCGCCCCGGGAACGGCCGGACCTGTCGGTGATCTACGGCGTCAACCACGAGCAGGTCCGGCCGGAGCACCGGCTGATCAGCAACGCGTCGTGCACCGCGCACTGCGCGGCGCCGGTGCTCGCGACGCTGGATCGGGCGTTCGGCATCGACCGGGCCCACCTGACGGCGGTGCACGCCTACACCAACGTCCAGCGGCTGGCCGACGTGCCGGGCGACGACATGCGGCTGTCGCGTGCGGCGGCGGAGAACATCGTGCCGTCGGACACGAACTGCGCCGCGGTGCTCGAGGAGGTGCTCCCGGAACTCGAGGGCCGCATCAGGGCCTCGTCGCTGCGGGTCCCGGTGCCCAACGGCTCGATCGTCGACTTCACGATCTGGATGAAGCGCGGCGTGACGCGCGACGGCGTCAACGAGGTGATGCGGACGGCGGCGTCCGGTCCGTACCGAGGAATCCTCGAGTACCAGCAGGACCCGATCGTCTCGACCGACGTCGTCAACACGCCGTACTCGTCGGTCTTCGACTCGCTGGCGACGATGGTCCAGGAAGGGAACCTGGTCAAGGTGATCGCCTGGTTCGACAACAGCTGGGGCTACTCGCAGCGGGTCGTCGAACTGATCCGGTACATCGCCCGTCAGGACGGGCTGATCGAGGAGGAGACCCGATGAGCGTCCGCATCGGCATCAACGGGTTCGGCCGGATCGGTCGCGCCGTGTTCCGGATCCTCAGCCGCCGCGACGATGCGGTGGTCGTGGCGATCAACGACCTCTTCCGGCCCGACCAGCTCGCCTACCTCTTGAAGTACGACACGGTGATGGGCCGCTTCGACCGGCCGATCCGCAACGACGACCACACGCTGTGGGTCGGCGACGAGGAGGTCCGCCTGTTCGCCGAGCGCGATCCCGGCCGGATCCCGTGGGGCGAACTGGGGGTCGACATCGTCGTCGAGGCGACCGGCGTCTTCCGCAACCGGGCGAAGATCGAGCCGCACCTCGCGGCGGGGGCGAGCAAGGTCGTGCTGACGGTCCCGCCCAAGGACGAGGTCGACGCGATCGTCGTGCTCGGCGTCAACGACGACACGCTGCGCCCGGAGCACCGCATCGTCTCCAACGCGTCGTGCACGACCAACTGCCTGGCCCCGGTGGCCAAGGTGATCGACGAGGCGTTCGGCATCGAGCGCGGCTTCATGACGACGGTCCACGCGTACACCAACGACCAGCGGCTCGCCGACGTCCCGCACAAGGACTTCCGTCGCGCCCGGGCCGCCGCCCAGAACCTGATACCGACCACGACCGGCGCGGCGCGGGCGGTCGGCAAGGTGCTGCCGCACCTGGCCGGCCGGCTCGACGGCATGGCGGTCCGCGTTCCGGTTCCCGACGGCTCGGTCGTCGACCTGGTGGTCGAGCTGCAGCGCGAGACGACGGTCGACGAGGTCAACCGGGTGGTGGCCGAGGCGGCGTCCGGTCCGCTCCGGAACGTGCTCGAGTACACCGAGGACGAACTCGTCTCGTCGGACATCATCGGCAACCCGCACAGCTCGATCTTCGACGCGCGATCGACGCAGGTGCTCGGCCCGCGGGGATTGCGCGTGCTGAGCTGGTACGACAACGAGTGGGGCTATTCCAATCGCGTCGTCGATCTGATCGACCGGCTGGCGGCTCTCGGCGCCTGACGGCCGGTCGGCGAACGCATCCCGGCGAGGTGGATCATGCGCAGGTTCGGCATCCTGACCGGCGGGGGGGACGTCCCCGGCCTGAACGTCGTGCTCAAGACCTTCACGCACCGGATGGAAGAGGACGGCTGCGAGGTTCTCGGCCTGCGCCGCGGCTGGGAGGCGCTGCTGCATACCGGGCCGGGGAGTCCCGGCCCCGAGGCCGACTGGGTCATGCGGCTGACGCGTGACAACACGCGCACGATCGACCGGACCGGCGGGACGATCCTCCACTCGTCGCGGACCAACCCGGCCGCGGTACGGGAATCGGAACTCCCGCCCCACCTGGTCGGTCGGGCGGGCGAACCGGACGAGTCGGGGCGCCACGACCTGACGACCGCGGCGGTCGAGGCGATCGAGCAGCTCGGCCTCGACGGACTGGTCGCGATCGGCGGCGACGACACGCTGTCGTTCGCCAGGCGACTGCACCGGCAGGGGGTGCCGGTCGTCGGCGTACCGAAGACGATGGACAACGACGTCTACGGCACCGACTACTGCATCGGCTTTTCGACCGCGATCAGCCGCTCGGTCAACATGATCACCGACCTGCGCTCGCCGGCCGGATCGCACGAGCGCTTCCTGATCGTCGAGCTGTTCGGCCGCTACTCCGGTGAGACGTCGCTGATGATCGCCCTGCTGGCCCAGGTCGATCGCGCGCTGATCAGCGAGGTGCCGTTCGATCCGGACCGGGTGGCGGCCCTGCTCTCGAAGGACCGCCGCGAGAACCCGAGCAGCTACGCCGCGCTGACGATCTCCGAAGGCGCGCGGTTCGAGGGGGGCGACCTGGTGCAGGGCGGGGAGCCGGACGCCTACGGGCACCGCAAGCTGGGAGGCATCGGGCTGTACCTGGCCGAGTACATCAAGAAGACGACCGGAATCGGCATCCTGTACCAGAACCTCGCCTACCTGATGCGCTCCGGCCCCGCCGATGCCCTCGACCGGCTCGTCGGGATCAACTTCGCGCGGATCGCCGCCGACCTGATGCTGCG
>JAJRXN010000131.1 GCA_024276295.1 Acidobacteriota bacterium | reverse complement strand
TCTTCCGCGGCAGCAGGGGAGCCGGACCGCCGGGGGAACGCTGGATCTCGCAGCGCTGCTGCCGGAGGACAGGGCCTGGTACGGTTACGAGGGATCGCTGACGACCCCGCCCTGCACGGAGGGCGTCGCCTGGAGCGTGCTCAGGGGCGCGGTCAGCGTCTCCGCGGACCAGGTGCGCGCGTTCACGGAACTCTTTCCGCTCAGCGCGCGCCCCGTCCAGCCGCTGGGCGGGCGAAGCGTGACGCTCAACCGCTGAAGTCGACCGGGCCCCCGGTCGCACGCCCGCCGTCCCGACAGGCCGCCGCCGGTTGGGGCGTTCGCTAGACTGTTCCGCCCCGCTGTCGCGGCGGTGTACCGGGCAAGGGACGCATGCCGGAGAGGCTGACGACTCCGGATGCCCCGCGCTTCGGACCGCGGCGAGGTTTCGATGACCCTCCTGACCCGGCTCCATCCGCGCCACTGGTGGAATCCCCGACTGCTGTGGGACGTGTTCATGGTGTGGGTCGCGCTGGTCAACCTCGGGCTGATCGTGTTCGACCTGACGTACCTCCTGCTGCGGCCGACGTACTTCCAGTACCTGCCGGTGGTCACGCGGGTGTGGGATCCGGTCAAGGGGATCGAGCCGCACCCGCTGACCGAGCAGCTCGTCGAGGAGGTCGAGGCGGCGCGGAGGCTGGTCGAGCTGGATCCGCAGGCGGCGGGGCTCGGGCCGCGGCTCGCACGGATCGAGCGGCTGACGCAGCTCGTGCTCGAGACGAATCCGTTCCAGCGCTCGGGCCAGGAGCGGACGCTCGAGGTGCTCAAGGCGCTGATCGCCCGGGAGGTCGGGACGACGACGCTCACGCTGGAGAGTCCGACCGAGCTGCCGGAGCCGGTGCACGCGTTCTGGTCGGCGCCGCCGCCGGAGCTGACCCGACGCCTCGAGCTGTTCGAGGAGAACGTCGTCCCGCTGCTGCGGATCAACTTCTTCCGCGAGGTGACGCTGACCGGCCGGCCGGTGGACCACTTCTGGATCATCGACCTGCCGTTCCTGTGCCTGTTCATCGTCGAGTTCGGCGTACGGTGGGCGCTGTCGGTGCGTCGCCGCGAGCACCGGCGCTGGTACTTCTTCCCGATCTTCAACTGGTACGACCTGCTCGGCCTGGTGCCGTACACCGAGTTCCGGATCTTCCGGCTGTTCCGCATCGCCTCGATCTACATGCGCCTGCGACGCAGCGAGGTGACGCGGATCGGCCAGGACGTAATCAGCCGCACCGTCGCCTGGGTGTCGAACATCATCGCCGAGGAGATCTCGGACGCGGTCGCGCTGCGGATCCTGCGCGAGGCCCAGGACGAGATCCGCGACGGGACGCACCGGCGGATCTTCGACCGGGCGGTCCTGACGCGCCGCGGGCGGATCGAGACCGTACTGGCCGCCGAGGTGCGCGAGCTGCTGCTCGGCCCGGCGGTGCAGGAGCACCTGAAGGACGTCGTGCGCCTGCACGTCGAGCGCGCGGCGTCCGATCCGGAGGTGCTGCGCGGCGTGCCGGTCCCGCACACGGTGCTGGCGCCGCTGGTCCGCCGGGTGGGGGAGATCGCCCTCGAGGCGACGCTGCGCTCGATGGCGACGACGCTGGCCTCGGACGAGGGGCGCGGTGCGATCCGCGAGCTTGTGCGCGCGGTGCTCGACGAGGTGCTCGAAGGCCCGCTGCGCGACGAACTGGACGCCCTGGCGCAGGAGATCGGCATCGACGTGATCGAGGAGATGAAGCGGGCGGTGGCGGTCAAGAAGTGGGCGGAGCGGTCGTAGCGACGATCGGCGGGAAGGAGGGTCGCTGCGAGCAAGGCAGCCGCGAGCCTACGGGATGCCGGTGCGATGGCGCGCAAGGCGGAATCGGCGGGGCAGGCCCGCTGCGCGTGGGCGTGGGCGTGCGCGCGCAAGG
>JAJRXN010000130.1 GCA_024276295.1 Acidobacteriota bacterium | reverse complement strand
GTCGACGCCCTGTACATGGATGCCGTCCATGCGATGGGCCGGCGGGGCGGCTGGCCGATGTCGGTCTGGCTGACGCCGGACGGCAGGCCGTTCGTCGCCGGCACGTACTTTCCGAAGCCGCAGTTCCTCGGCCTGCTGGCGGCGATCCGCGAGGGCTGGCAGAACCACCGGACGTCGCTTCTCGCCCACGCGGGCGAGGTGGCCCGGATCCTCGAGCGGGGAGCCCGGCGCGAGGCGGCGGGCGACCTCGACGGCGCAGTGCTCGAGCGGTTCCTCGAGACTTGGAAGCGGGAAGCCGATCCGGTGGCCGGCGGCCGGCGCGGCGCGCCGAAGTTCCCGCCCGCGTACGACATGCGCGTCCTGCTCCGCGTCTGGCGCCGCACCGGAGACCCGCAGGCGCTCGAGATCGTCCGCACGACGCTCGACGGCATGGCGGCCTCGGGCCTGTACGACCACCTCGGGGGCGGTTTCCACCGCTACAGCACCGACGCGCGCTGGCTGGTGCCGCACTTCGAGAAGATGCTCTACGACCAGGCGTCGCTGGCGCTGGCCTACGTCGAAGCCTGGCAGGCGACCGCTGAACCCGAGTACGCCCTCGTCGCCCGCGAGACGCTCGACTATGTCCTGCGCGACATGACCGATCCCCAGGGAGGATTCCACTCCGCCGAGGACGCGGACTCCGAAGGAGAGGAAGGGCGCTTCTACGTCTGGACGCGCGACGAGATCGCGGCGGTGCTCCCGGCAGACGAACTCGCCGCGTTCGAGAAGGCGTTCACCGTCGGCCTGACCGGCAACTTCGAGCACGGCCGGAACATCCTCGCCCAGCGGCCCGGTCACCGCAGGACCGGGCGGCCGCCGGTCGTCACCCGCGCGATGGGCCGGCTGCTCGCGGCGCGGAGCCGCCGGCCGCGGCCCCATCTCGACGACAAGGTCCTTGCCGACTGGAACGGCCTGATGATCGGCGCGCTGGCCCGCGCGGGCCGCGTGCTCGACGAACCGCGCTACGTCGATGCGGCACGCCGGGCCGCGTCGTTCGTGCTCGAGCAGATGCGTGACGAACAGGGTCGGCTGTTCCACCGCTGGCGCGCGGGCCGGCGCGGCATCCCCGGCATGCTCGACGACTACGCCTTCATGACCGATGCGCTGATCGAACTGCACCAGGCGACGGGCGAGCGGAGATACCTCGACGTCGCCCGGGATCTCGACGCCCGCGCGATGACGCTGTTCCACGACGAGGCGAGCGGCGACCTGTTCGCCACCGACGGCGGCGACGGCCTGCTGCTGGCGCGGCGGGTCGAGCCGTTCGACAACGTCGTGCCGTCGGGCCGCTCGATGGCCGCGCTCAACGCGTTGCGACTGTTCGGCCTGTTCCTCGACCGCAAGTACGAGCAGCGGGCCGCGGCGCTGTTCCGCACGACGCCGGCGATCGTCCGCAGACACCCGACTGCCTTCGCCCAGATGATGATCGCACTCGACTGGGCGCTCGACCGCGCCCACGAGGTGGCCCTGGTGACGCCCCCCGGAGGAGACGGACGGCGGCCGTTCGAGGAGGTGCTGCGCACGACGTTCTCGCCAAACGTCGTCCAGACCTGGGGCACGGCCGGCGATGCGGCACGCCAGGACGCCCTGCCGCTGCTCGCCGGACGGAAGCTCGACCCGTCCGGGAAGGTGACGGCCTGGGTCTGCGAGCGCGGGCTCTGCCACCGGCCGACGACCGACGTCGAACGCTTCGCAGCGCTGGTGCGCGACCATGCGCCGCTCCGGCCGGCCGACGAGGACGCAGGAGCTTTGCGCCGCGGCATGGAGGGGAACGCCACCCGCGAGTAGGCTCGCCAGCCCGGTGCGCGCGGAACGGCGCCGCCGGACGGGAACGCCACGATGCCGACGTTGTTCTTCCGGATCGTTGCCGCCTTCTGGACCGCCACCGCCGAGATGGCGCCCTATCTGCTGTTCGGCTTCCTGATCGCCGGCGCGCTGGCGGCGTTTCTTTCACCGAAACTCGTCGAACGGCACCTCGGCGGCGGCGGGCTGCCCGCGGTGGTCAAGGCCAGCCTGTTCGGCGTGCCGCTTCCGCTCTGTTCGTGTGGCGTGATCCCGGTCGCTGCGTCGCTGCGCCAGCACGGAGCGAGCCGGGCCGCGACGGTGTCGTTCCTGCTGTCCACGCCCCAGACCGGGGTCGACAGCGTTCTCGCCACGTACAGCATGCTCGGCGGGCTGTTCGCGCTGTTCCGCCCCGTCGCCGCGCTCGTCACCGGCGTCGTCGGCGGCGGACTGGTCGCCCTGTTCGATCGCCGTGGGGAACAGGCGCCTGCGGCAGCCGTGCCCGTCGGCGACGACGCGTGCGAAGACCGCTGCGAGACGGACGAGCGGCGGGTCCGCGGCGTGCGCGGCGCGCTGCGCTATGGCTTCGTCACGCTGCCGCAGGACATCGGCGTCAATCTGCTGGTCGGCCTGCTGCTGGCCGCGGCGATCGCGGCCCTGCTGCCCGACGACCTGCTCGCCGGTCTCGGCCGGGGGCCGCTGGCGATGCTCGCCGCGATGGCGGTCGGGATTCCAGTGTACGTCTGCGCCACCGGGTCGGTGCCGATCGCCGCCGCCCTGATCGCCAAGGGGCTCTCGCCCGGGGCGGCGCTGGTCTTTCTGATCACCGGTCCGGCGACCAACACGGCCACGATCGCGACGATGTGGAAGGTGCTCGGGGCACGCGCCGCGAGCCTCTACCTGGCGACAGTCGCCGGGATGGCGGTGGCTTCCGGTCTGGTGCTCGACCTGCTGTTCGCCACGGTCCGGGTCGACGTTTCCGGGCACCTGCATGCGATGGCGATCGGACCATGGCACCACGCGGCGGCGGTCGCGCTGCTCGGCGTGCTGGCGGCGGCCCTGGTGGCACGCCGGATCGCCGGACGAAGGGAAGAAAAGGAGACGGCAGACATGGACGGCGCGCTGCGGATCAGCATCGAGGGGATGAGCTGCAATCACTGCCGGATGTCGGTCGAGCGTGCCCTGCTCGAATCGGACGGCGTTCGCCGTGTCGAGGTCGATCTTCCTGCAGGAAAGGCGCTCGTCGCGGGAGAAGAACTCGACGGCGAGACCCTGCGCCAGCGGATCGAGGCGCTGGGTTTCCGCGTCGTGGCCGTCGAGCCCGCCTCACCCTGACCCTCCCCGCATGGGCCGCGGCTTCGGCGTAGGCTTCCCGCAAAGCTGGGACGCGCCTCCAGCCGAGGGGTTGTCATGACACGCCATGCCGTCCTTCCAGTCCTTTCCTGCCTGCTCGCCTTCTGCCTGCTGCCCGCCGCCGCCGGGGATGACCCGGCGCCGCTCGCCGAGGTCTGGGACGCGGCCTCCGGCACCGGCCCGGTCTGGCAGCGCCTGGCCGGACTGGTCGGCCGGCTCGACGAGGAGGGCTTCAACGATCCCGACAGCCCGGTCCACCTCGAACGGCCGCTGCCTTCCGATCCTGACGCGGCGATCCTCGATGCGATGCTGCGCCTGGCCGGCGGCGGGATCCGCACGAGGATCACGCCGGGTCTCGGGGCCCCGCTGGCGCGGCAGTTCGACGACATGCTCGCGGCGGCGTTCCGGGCGAGCGACGGGCCGCCGCTGGGACTGACCGTCACCTTCGGCGCTCCCGAGGAAGAAGGCGTGCGGCCGCTGACGCTGCGCCTCGTCAACAGCCGGCGGGAGACGCTGCGCGACGTGACGATCCACACGATCGCCTCGACCCTCGCCGGTCGCGTCGAACAGATCGTCCGGGGTGGCACTGAACCGCTGACGCACGTGCTCGAGCTGGTTCCCGGCGACGCGGCGCGGCTCCCTGCCGGTGACCTCGGTCCCGGACAGACCACCGAGCTACGGACATCGCTGCCAGCAAGGCCGACGTCGGAGCGCGGCTCGACGCACTACTACTACCTGGTGACCTGGCGCGACGCGTCGGGAGCGCTGCGCACGGACGTTCCCCGCCCCGCGCAGTCGGCGACCGACGGCGACCGTGTGCCCTGCCCGCGACCGCGTGACGGTGCGCTGATCACGCTGAAACAGAACGCCTGCTTCTGGAGCGACTGCCAGGAAGTGACCGGCGGGTCGATCGTCTTCCAGTACGAAGAGCTGATCGACGGAACGGACGTCAACGGCGACGGTGACGCCGGGGACACGCTGCTCGCCGTACGGAGGATCGGTGGCAGCACGACGCGCACCCTCGGCATGTTCAACCGCTCGTGGTCGGTCGCAGGCGACCTGGTGACATGGGTGTTCAGCGAACACGGAACGGAGCACGACATCAACGGCGACGGTGACACCGTCGACACGATCCGCTCCTGGCATCGGCTGTCCACCGGAGAGACCTCGAGCGTCGTGCTGCATGACAGCCGGGGCGGCACGCCCGGCCATCTCGCGGATCCGTGGCTGGCTTTCGGCGTCCCGGAAAGGGACGCCGGGTTCGACGCCAACGACGACGGCGATCTCGACGACCTCGTGCTGCGCGTGATCGACACGCGCGACGGCACGCTCCACGAGACCGGCGCCCTTCTCGCCGGGTCCCCGCGCGCGACCCGGCACGCGGTGTTCTTCGGCACCGCCGAGACCGATCTCGGCGAAGACCTCGACGGCAACGGCGTGATCGAAGGCCATGCCCTGCGCTGGTGGACCCCTCCGGCCGACCCGGCTCTGCCCGGAACCGTCAACAACAGTGGCCTTCCGGTCAGGCCTACGGGGATCCGGACCAGCCCCGACGACGACTTCGCGCTGTTCCTGATCGAGATCGAACGCCGGAAATACGATCTGGGATTCGTCTGGCTCTCGCCGGACGGACCGCGGACCGGGCGGCGCGCCGGATACGACGGACTGGCCCTCGAGGGCACGCGGTTCGCCTGGACGGATCGCGAGACCGGAACGAGCCACGTGGAGGACGTCGCCACCGGGGAGCGGATCTCGTTCCCCGACTTCGGCAGTTTTACCGGGCTTGCGGGCGACGCGCTGATCGGGCTCGGAAGCGGCGGACAGAACCTGATGGTCCGACACCTCGATCTCGCGTCCGGAGAGCTGCGGGACGTCGGCTGGACGCATTTCAGCTGGTTCGGGAGTCCAGCCCGCCTGCACGGCGATTTCGTGTCCTGGCACAATGACGCCAACACCACCTGCTACGACGGCTGGAACTCGTGGATGGAAGTCTACCGTGTCTCGGAGCGCACGACCTTCAGCACCGGAGGCTTCGGTTACAAGTACACCGCCGGGTCACCCGCGGACACCATCGTCGCGTTCACGCAGCCCGAGGGCTGGGGCTTCCGTGACCTGGATGGCGACGGGAAGCAGCATAGCTGGCTGCTGAGCTACTACGTCCCCCCGTGCCGCGATCTCGACGACCTCGAGCGCCACATCGAGCTGGCCGCCACGACCGATCCGTCGGTTGGCGCGCTGCTGCTCGACCGGCTGGCCACCCTGCGCCGACTGTGGAAACAGGGCGCGCTCAGGCCCGCCGCCGGCACGGCGTGCACGATGTACAAGTCGCTGACGATTCCCGAGGAGTCGGGTCTCGAGCCGCTGTCCCGCAAGCTGGTGCGCGGCTGCACGCTGAGCACGGCACTTACGCTCGGGCTGATCGACTCGGAGGATGCCTGCGGCGTCGAGGACAACTGCCCCGGCGTGCCCAATCCGATGCAGATCGACGAGGACGACGACGGGGCGGGCAACGCCTGCGACACCTGCCCGAACTGGTTCGATCCGCTCCAGCTCGACACCGACGGCGACGGCCGGGGCGACGCCTGCGACGCCTGCCCGACGGTGGCCTCGCCGAACGATCGCGACTCCGACAACGATGCCGTCGGCGATGCCTGCGACAACTGCGAGCGTGTGCCGAACCCGGACCAGGCCGACGGCGATGCGGACGGCGTCGGTGATGCCTGCGACCGCTGTCCTGACGTGGCGGATCCCGACCAGGCCGACGGCGACGCGGACGGCGTCGGCAATGCCTGCGACAACTGCCCGGAGATCGCCAATCCCCGTCAGGAGGACGCCAACGGTGACGGCGAGGGAGACGTCTGCGATCGGGACAGCGACTCGGACGGCGACGGCATCGTCGATGCGGACGACAACTGCGTGGCGACCGCCAATGCCGACCAGGTGGACAACGACGGTGACGGCCAGGGGGATGCCTGCGATCCCGACGACGACAACGACGGTCACCCGGACGAGGACGACAACTGCCCGAAGGTCGCCAACGCGGGGCAGGAGGATCTCGATCGCGACGGGACCGGCGATGCCTGCGATCCCGATGATGATGGCGATGGCGTCGCCGATACCGAAGACAACTGCCAGCGCATCGCCAACCCCGAGCAGGAGGATCGTGACGGCGATCATGTCGGCGACCCGTGCGACAACTGTCCGGACCATCGCAACCGTGACCAGGCGGACCAGGACGGTGACGGCACGGGGGACGCCTGCGATCCCGACCGCGACTCTGACGGAGACGGCGTTCCGGATGTCGACGACAACTGCCCGCAGACATACAACAATCGCCAGACCGATACCGATCAGGACGGCGTGGGCGACGCCTGCGACAACTGCGAGCGTGTGCCGAACCCGGATCAGGCCGATCGCGACAGGGACGACCACGGCGACGTGTGTGACAACTGTCCGGACGACTGGAACTTCCGGCAGTTCGATCGCGATGGCGACGGCGTGGGTGACGAGTGCGACAACTGCGTGCTCGTTTCCAATCCGAACCAGGAGGACAGCGACGGCGATGGCCGCGGCGACGCCTGCGACGACACGCCGGGCGCCTGAGCAGATGCTCGCCGGAATCTTCAGCTTTGCCGATCGATCGTGGTACCTTCTCCGGTGCTGGAGGAGGAGGAAGACGTCTGCGCTGCGGCGTTCGCCGCCGGGACGCTCGCCACGCCGAGCGCGTGGGGCCTCCTCGGGAGGTCGTCGTGTCTCGTCGTTTCCGCCTGTCCATCGTCGTCCTGCTGTTCGTCGCCGCTTCGTTCGCGGCATCGGCCGAAGCACCGGATTCTTCGCGGCTTCGCGGGGAACTGCCCCGCGTGCTCGAAGAAGCCTCCCCCGACGAGCTGATCCCGGTCAGCATCGTGCTGAACGACCAGCTCGAGGGAGACCGCCTGCGGTCCATCGCGGCCGGCATCGCCGATCGCGACCAGCGACGGCAGGTGATGGTCCGGGCGCTCAAGGAGCATGCCCGGCGCACGCAGGAAGGCCTGCTCGCCATGCTCCGCGAGGCCGAGTCGCTCGGGTCCGCGCGGCGCATCCGCGCACTGTGGATCGGCAACGTGGTCGCCGCCGACCTGACGCGCGCCGAGATCGAGCGGGTCGCGGCGCGACCCGAAGTGCATCACGTCAACTGGTCGCCGAAGCGGCCGGTGTTCCTCGACCCCGCGATGTCGCTGGAGATCCCCCAGCCAGACGACCCCTTCGGCCCCGCACCGGGCATCGACGCGGCGGACGTCGAATGCGGCGTCTCGCTGATGCGGGCGCCTGACGTCTGGAACGAACTCGGCAACACCGGGGAAGGCGCCGTGATCGCCGTGATCGATTCGGGCGTCTGCTGGAGCCACTCCGACATCGAGAACCAGATCTGGGTCAATCCGGGCGAGGATCTCGACGGGGACGGCGTCGTGATGGACCCCGACGACGAGAACGGCATCGACGACGACGGCAACGGCTATGTCGACGACCTGATCGGCTACGACATCGACAACGGCGACAACGATCCGAACGACGACAACTCCCACGGATCGCACGTCGCGGGCACGGTCGCCGGCGACGGCACGGGCGGCTTCCAGGCCGGCATGGCTCCCGGCGCGAAGATCATGGTCCTGCGGGTCGGACTGGCCACGTCGGACGAGCCCGACGTGTGGGAGGCGATGCAGTACGCCGCCGAGAACGGGGCCGACGCGATCTCGATGAGTCTCGGCTGGAAGCACTCGTGGAACCCCGACCGCGCCACATGGCGCACCAACTGCGAGAACACGATCGATCTCGGCACGGCGATGGTGATCGCGGCCGGCAACGAGGGCTCGGGCAACGAGCCGGACAACGTCCGCACGCCGGGCGACGTCCCGCGGGTGCTCACCGTCGGGGCGGTCGACTGCAACGACGCCGCGGCCGGCTTCTCGAGCCGCGGGCCGGTGACGTGGCAGGACGTCCCCCCGTGGAACGACTGGCCGTATCCGCCGGGGCTGGTCAAGCCGGACGTCGCCGGTCCCGGCGTCGACACGCGCAGCCACAACCTGTGCTCCGGCTACTCGTACAAGTCGGGAACGTCGATGGCGACGCCGCACGTGGCCGGCGCGGTGGCGCTGATGGTCTCGCGCAATCCGGGACTGCTGCACGACGACATCAAGGCGATCCTCGAGGACACCGCCGTCGAACTCGGCGAGCCGGGCAAGGACAACACGTACGGCTCCGGCCGTGTCGACGCGTACGAGGCCGTGCTGATGTCGGCCACCTCGGACGGCGTGATCCGCATCGCGGAAAGCGAGGTCACCTGCTCGAGCGCGATCGGCATCACGGTCTCGGATGCCGACCTGTCCGGAACCGGCACCGTCGACGTCGAGGTGTTCTCCAACACGGAGCCGACTCCCGAGATCGTCACGCTGACCGAGACGTCGGCGACGTCCGGCGTGTGCAAGGGCTCGATCTCGACGACGGCCGATCCCCCCGCCACCGACGGCATGATCTCGGTCGTCGACGGAGACGTGATCACGGCGCGCTACATCGACGCCGACGACGGCAAGGGCGGAACGGATGTCCCCAAGACCGACACCGCCGGGACCGACTGCGCGCCGCCGCTGATCACGGACGTCCAGTCGACCGACATCAGCGACACGGCGGCCACGATCCGCTGGAACACCGACGAGCCGGGCGACAGCGTCGTCGACTACGGCACGGCGACTCCCCCGGACCAGACGAAGTCGGACCCGGCGCTGGTCACGGCGCACGCGATCCAGCTCACGGGGCTCGCGGAGTGCACGGTCTACTACTACCAGGTCGGCAGCACCGATCGGTTCGGACACGCGCGGACCGACGACAACGCCGGCCGCTACTACCGGTTCGAGACCTACGGCAACTTCCCCGACGTCGGCGTCGTGCCGTGCCACGCGGGTCAGATCAGCCTCGATCGCGATGTCTATGCCTGTTCCGACGTGGTGACGATCAGCGTGACCGACCTCGACCTCAACCAGGACAGCGCGACGGTCGAAACTGCCGAGGTGCGCGTCTCGACGACGAGCGAGCCGGACGGCGAACTCGTCACGCTGACCGAGGACAACGAGAACAGCGCGCGCTTCACCGGGACGATCCAGCTCTCGGCCGGTCCTGCGGTGAACGGTGACGGACAGCTCGCCGTGGCCGACGGCGAGCTGATCACCGCGTCGTACCACGATCTCGATGACGGGACCGGCGCGGAAGCGTGGCCGACGGCGACCTCGCAGGCCGACTGCTCCGGTCCGCCGATCGACAACGTGCGGCTGACGTTCATCGGCTCGAGCACCGCGACGATCTCGTGGAGCACGGCCGAGCCGGCAACCTCGCGCGTCGAGTACGGTCCGACGGCGGCCCTCGGCTCGGTACGCGAGGAGACCGCCCTCGTCACGCAGCACGAGGTCTCGATCTCGGGCTTCGAGGCCTGCGACCGGATGTACTTCACGGTCGGCGGCACCGACGCGTACGGCAACGCGAGGACCCTCGACGCCGGCGGCGAGCCGTTCAGCTTCAACGCCAACCTGATCCCGGGCGTGTTCTGGTCCGACGACTTCGAGCAGGACGGCGGCTGGGCCCTTCCCGGCGAGTGGGAGATCGC
>JAJRXN010000129.1 GCA_024276295.1 Acidobacteriota bacterium | reverse complement strand
GGATGACGCACCTCGCTCGCCGCTCCGCCCGGCATCAGCGGTGCGCCGGTGAGCTGCCCGCGTTCGAGCGCCTGCTCGACGGCGACGTAGAGCACGTCGCGATCGCCCGACGGTGCGTCCGTGCCGATCTCGAGTGCGTGCATCGGGTAGTCGACGCTCTGCGAGAGTCGCGCGAGCAGCGCCAGCGCCGCCGAGATCGTCTCCGGCTCCCGGTCGCCGAGACGCACCGCCAGGCGATGGCCCGCCGGATCGACGGTGAACGGGAAGCCGGTCCGGGCCAGCAGCCGCAGGTCCGGCAGGCGCGCCACGTGGTCGGCATCCGGCATCCGCAGCCGCGAGTCACCGAACAGCGTCAGCATCAGGTTGCCGTCCTGGATCGCCTGGCACTCGCCGGTGACCTCCGGCATCCACTGCGGTTCGAACGCCAGCCGGTTCACGCCCGGCTCGAACGACGTCAGCGGGATCGTGATCCGGTAGTCGCGGAACACCGCGCCGCCCGGCTCGTCGAGATGGATCGCGTTCTCGAACCGGCCGTTGAGCATCAGGTTGAGCACGGAGTCCCGCCGCAGCGCCGCGCCGTAGGCCAGGTGCAGCAGCAGCTCGACGTGCCGGTCGCTCCCGGAGAACAGGTCGGGCGGCATCGAGAACTCGATGCCGGCGCCGCGCGTCCCGAGCCCGCGGAGCGTGACCGTCTCGAGGCCGAGGTCCGAGAACAGGTACTCGCCGTTGACGTGGACCGCACCGGGCGCGACGTAGGTCGCGAGACCCGGCAGCTCGACGCGCTCGATCGTCGTGCTGCCCGCATCGGGGAGCGGCTGGTCGAGATGGGCCAGCGCCAGCGCCGCCCGCAGGACCTCCTCCGAAGTGCGGCCCGAGACGACGAGCAGCACGTGCGCCGGATCCGCCGGCAGCGGGCGGACCTCGAGCCACGCCCCGTCGACGGCCTGCCGCCAGTCCTCGCCGAGCAGCGTGGCGAGTTCCCCGGCCGTACCGACGACCAGCCGGTCGCGACCGCGCAGCGCCTGCAGACCGTCGGCTCCCGCGCGTTCCGGAACAGAGCGCACCGCGAGCCGCGGAACGACGTACTCGAGCCGCCGCGCCACCGCCTGGGTCACGAGAGCTGCGGCCCGGAGATGCCCGTCGTCCGGCGGAAAGGGCAGCAGCAGCTCCGCGCCGTACGGCTCCGGCAGTCGGCGGTCGAACACGTCACCGAGTTCCGAGAGGCGAACCGGCCACGTCCGCGGCACCGCCCGGACGCGCAGTTCCGACCGCGCCAGGTCGATCTCGGTCCACAGTTCGGGAGCCGCCGGATCCTCGCAGGTCGTCGTGTAGTGCTGCGAGACCCGGAACAGCAGTTCGTTGAATCCCGGCTCCAGCAGGCCCGGGTCGATCGGGATGTCGGCCACCACGACCGGCCGCTTTCCCGAGAGCGGAATCTGCCCCACGATCCGTCCGCCGAGCGCGACGGTGAGCTGGGAGCGCCCTGCGAGCAGCGCGATCGAGTTGGTCAGCTCGAGGTGCAGACTCGCCTCCTCGATCGCCAGCCGCCGCGCCACCGGAAGCCACAGCCGGTCCTCGGCCGCGGCGCCCGTCAGGCGCATCGGCCCCGGCTCGGTGGTGAACGATGCCAGGGAGCGGGCCGTCGCTCCGCCGCCGGCCGCGTCCGGCTCCGCGGCGGGCCCCGCGACCGGCACGGCCAGCAGCACGGCGAGCACGACCAGCGGCCGATTCATCGCGTGACCTCCGCCGGCCGCCGCACCAGCAACCGGACGCTCCAGCGCGCTGCCTGGCGCACGACCCGCGCCAGGTGCCGTCCCGCATGTCGGAAGCCGAGACGCACCAGCATGCCCGCCCCATCGAGCACGCCGACCCGTCGCTGCCGCTGCTCGAGCATTCGGACCCAACGTTCGCTGTCGCCGTGGACCAGCCGCACGATGCGCGCCGCTTCGTCGACGCCTTCCGGAACGAAGCGCACGCCGCAGAACCACCGCCCCGGCCCCGCCTCGCGCACGTGCCGCCGCTCCCAGGGAACCGAGACCGTCTCTCCCCTTTCCGTCGTCACGTCGAGCACGCCGCGGGCCGGCAACCCGGCCAGCCCGGCGTCCGTCGCCGAGATGATCATCCCCGCTCCTCCCACGGACATGTCCGTCACCGTCACCGGCAGCGAGCCGGTCTCCCATGCCATCCGGCCGGCCAGCCGGCACGGCACGCGCGGCGTGGCCCGAACCTGCTGGCGCTCGAGCAGCGCCCCGAGACCACCGAACAGGATCACCATGTTGAACACCGTCCAGCCCAGCGTGATCACCGTCGCATCGCGCTGCAGCGGATCGAATGCGAGCCGCAGTCCGCCGGCGACGAGCGAGAGCATCCCGAGCGCCAGCAGTACGTAGAACGGCCGCGCCAACGGCGAGATGAACTCGCGGTCGAGCAGCTCGCCCTTCGGCGTCACGATGAACGTCGGGGCGCGCGGATGGCGCAGCACCTTGACGATTCCGCCGAGGGCGAACATCGACTGCATCAGCTCGTACAGCTCGGAGGTCAGCGTCCAGCGCACGCGCCCGAAGAGCTGGTGCGAGATCAGCACCGCCGCCAGAACGTGCGGCAGCGCGTAGACGAGGAACTGCGCCAGCGTCGCGTCGTAGATCTGCAGGCCGAAGAGCAGGAAGGCGCTCGGGGCGAGCACGAACATCACCCGGGCGTAGCCGAAGAACCAGAAGAACGACGAGCTGAGATAGCACAGCCGCTGGTGCCACGACAGCCCGGGCAGCAGCAGCGGGTTCTTCAGCAGGAAGATCTGCACCATCCCCTGGGCCCAGCGCACGCGCTGGACGACGAAGCCGGTGAAGGTCTCCGGCTGCAGCCCGGAGATCATCGGCCGCGCGATGTACGCGCTGGTGTACCCGCGGGCATGCAGTTCGAGCGCCGTCTCGGCGTCCTCGGTGATCGTCACGCCGCTGATGCCGCCGATCTCCTCGAGGCAGCTCCGCCGGAGCAGCGCCGCGGAGCCGCAGAAGAACGACGCGCCCCAGAAGTCGAGCCCCTTCTGGATCACGCCGTAGAACATCTCGTTTTCGGCCGGCATCCGCTGGTACGTCCCGAGGTTCTTCTCGATCGGATCGGGATTGATGAAGAAGTGCGGGGTCTGGACCAGGAACAGCTTCGGGTCGACGAGGAACCAGCCGGCTGTGTTGACCAGGATGTCCTCGGTCGGCACGTGGTCGGCATCGAGGATCAGCACCAGGTCCCCCGAGGTCTTCTCCAGCGCCGCGTTGACGTTTCCGGCCTTGGCGTGTTCGTTGCGCTCGCGCGCGAGGTACTCGACGCCGATCCGCTCGCAGAGCGCCCGCAGCGTCTCGTGCCGCCTCTGCGCCTCCCGCGCGCGCTCCGGGTCCGGGTCGTTGCGCTTCTGCAGCGTGCCGCCGTCGTCGAGCAGGAAGACGCGCAGCCTGTCCCGCGGATAGCGGATCTGCCGCGCCGCGAGCAGCGTCGTCTCGAGCAGGCCGGGATCCTCGTTGTAGCTCGGCACCATCACGTCGACGGTCGGCCATGCGGACTCGTCCCGCGGCAGCGGC
>JAJRXN010000128.1 GCA_024276295.1 Acidobacteriota bacterium | reverse complement strand
GCTGGTGGCGCGGATCTACGTCCCCGAACGGGAGCTGTCCAGACTGGCACCCGGGCAGCCGGCGCGCGTGGTCGCTTCGGCCCTCGGTGCACGCGAGTTTCACGGCGAGGTGATCCGCATCGCGCCGACCGTCGACCCGAAAAGCGGGACGGTCAAGGTCACGGTTGGCCTTGGCGGCCAGCGGGGACTCCGTCCCGGCCTGTTCGTCACCGTCTCTCTCATCGTGGGAACCGAGCCCGACGCGCTGCTGGTTCCGAAGCGCGCGCTGATCTACGACGGTGAACGGACGATGGTCTACCGGATCGACCCGGAGACCCTCACCGCCGAACGCGTCGCGATCACGCCCGTGATGGAGAACCGCGAGTCTGTCGCGCCGCAGGCGGGTCTCGACGAAGGAGACCTGGTCGTCATCGCCGGCCAGGCCGGCCTCGACAACGGTACGCCGGTCGAGATCCTCGAACCCGAGGAAGACAGCGACGACGACGCACCGCGCGACGAGGCAACGGGAGAGGGCGCGTGAGCGGGGACACCGCACGGCGCGTCAGCTTCTCGACCACCCGCCCGGTGGCGATCTCGATGGTCTTCCTCGCGGCGGTGGTCTTCGGGCTGCTCTCGTACGAGCGTCTCCCGGTCCAGCTCATGCCCGACCTGACCTACCCGACGCTGACGGTGCGGACCGAGTACGAAGGGGCCGCCCCGGAAGAGGTCGAGAACGACGTCACGCGGCCGATCGAAGAGGCGGTCGGAGTCGTCGGCGGGCTGCGTCGCCTGTCGAGCATCAGCCGTGCCGGTCTTTCGGACGTCGTGCTCGAGTTCACGTGGGACTCCGACATGGGCGAGGCCGCCCAGGACGTGCTCGAGAAGCTCGACCTGGTGCAGCTCCCCGACAGTGCCTCGCGTCCGCTGATCCTCCGCTTCGACCCCAATCTCGATCCGATCATGGAGATCAGCCTCTCCGGAGCGAGCGATCTGTTCGAGGCTCCCGAAGGGCTGCGCCGCCTGCGGCGGATCGCCGAACTCGACGTCAAGCGCGTCCTCGAGCCGATCAAGGGCGTTGCCGCGGCCCGCGTCAAGGGGGGGCTCGAAGAGCAGGTCCACGTCCTGCTCGACGAGGACCGGCTCCGGCGCAGCGGGATCTCGATCCTCGACGTGATCGAGCGGCTGCGCCAGGAGAACATCAACGTCGCCGGCGGCACGCTGCGCGAGGGTCGCACCGAGTACATGGTGCGGACGCTCAACGAGTACCGCGATCTCGACGAGATCGCGGATACCATCGTCGCCCGCTTCGACGGCCGCGATGTCAGGATCCGCGACCTGGGCCGCGTCGTGCACTCCAATGCCGATCGCGAGATCGCGACCCGCACGGGAGGCCGTCCGTCGGTGCTGATCGAGATCTACAAGGAGGGCGATGCCAACATCGTCGCCGTGGCGCGGCGCGTGCGCGGCCTGCTCGAGGGCTCGCGATCCTCCCGGACCGCCGAGGGCCCCGAGGACCGCCCCGGCACGCAGGCGCTTTCGTTCGCGGAGCGGCTGCGTCGGAGCGAGGGCGTCGAGATCGAGGTCGTCGGTGACCGTTCGCTGTTCATCGAGAGCAGCATCCGCGAGGTGCGCAACACCGCGCTCTACGGCGGGCTGCTGGCGATCGCGGTCATGTTCATCTTCCTGCGCCGGGTACGCCCGACGACGATCATCGCGGCGAGCATTCCGATCTCGATCCTGATCACGTTCGCCCCGCTGCATCTCGCCTCGGTCTCGCTCAACGTGATG